>JAYGDG010000460.1:0-10462 GCA_046583015.1 Pirellulaceae bacterium
AAAAGATGGATTCGTGGTCTGCGAAGAATGGAGAGAGAATTAACGAAGAAGCTGATGGTTCTTGGGGCAAGCTGAGGATTCTCTGCTGAGCTGATCACTGGTCAGCTATTTTGATTCCGGCCGCAATGAGAAGATCTCGACGTCCACCCCAGGGACGAAGTGCGCCAGTTGCGGATGGCCACTAACATTTTCCAGACCCGCTGACGATAACAGGTCGTCCTGGCATTGAGTCACTTCGACCGAGTGGGCCGGGTACGGTACATGATGCACCTGGGCGCAGCAGAGGCGGTTCCGATGCTCCACAAACAGGAAATAACGTTCCAGCAGGAAATGTTCCAGCGTGTTTGGCTCAGAAGGGCCAAGTGCCGGGCCGACTTGATACCGCGTCTGGTGGCTTGTCCCCGCACCTGAGCGGATCAACTGGTAATCGATGCGCTGGTCATCCTTGTTCATCTCCATTTTGGCGTGGTGGTAGGGCAGGCTCCATCCCCGGCGAGCGGCCCAGACGGCCGGTCTGTGGTTGGCGTCCATCGACATGAAATAGATCCCTGGCTTACCCTGGTAATGGACGTAGGTACGCACATTGGTTTCCAGGAACTGAGAAGAGAGCAGTTCAGGCCACCAGCGTGCCCGCACCCCTTCCATGGCGAAAAGTACAAGGCCGACGTAGGCGGCGTTGTCATAGAGATCGAGTGAAAGCGAGGCAGGGATCAGGGGTCGCAACTCTTCTTCTGGAACCTGCCAGTGTAAGAACAGCAGCGATCGCCACCGTTGATATCCGATCGGACGTTCATCGGGTCGCTTGGCTGGTGTCAGTCGATCCAAAACCTCGGGATGGGAGGTCGGTTGGAGCATCATGGGTTTACCAGGTTACGGGGTCAGCTAGTTCCTGTCGAATCACCTGCCAGTTTGATCACCATGCACTGGGTTGTGGGCATTTCAATCAAGCCTTCGGGTTTGTCTGCAAAAAACTCGTCAAACGCTTTCTTCACTCCTGCCAGGATGGAGTAGTCATGGGTGATCATGACACCTCCCGCTACCATGCGGGGATAGAAGAATTCCAGGCATGCCAGGGTACCCTCGTAAAGGTCGACGTCGAAATGGGCGAGCGAGTACTTAGCCTCACACACTTCTTCGACACCTTCCGTGGAATCAGGAAAAAGACCTTCGTAATAATGTAGATTCTTGTAATCTTTCAGGTAATTCGCCACGGCCGGTTGGCTGCAGGCATACTGGCTTTTGCGAAATACCTTGCCGTCTATTTCACTCCCCTCTGGTAATCCGGCATAGGTATCAAACAGACGCAGGGTAGTATCGCCTTTTGTTTCACAGAGAAAACGTGCTGATCCGCCACGAAACACACCAACTTCAGCAAAGTCGCCGGGCAGCTGGCTTTGTGACTTTGCTAGCGACATCAAGATAAAGGCCTCGTTGGTCATTGGCCCGCCAACCTCTTTACGGACACGTTTCATAAGCTTGATGGTCTTCCGGTCTTTGTGCGTGCCGAGAAATAACCGCTGGAGGCCGCAGACCCTGTTCGTACCCCATCGTTCCAGGAACCCACCGGATAGCCGCTGTAGCATTTTGCTCTTGAGTAACATTTGCCCGTTTCGCTCGCTAAGAAAGAAATACTGCCATCGACACACATCCAGAAGTGCGTCTGGTCTTAGTATAACTGGCATGTCCTTAGCGACAAAATGGCACACAACGGTACTTTCACTCAGTTTTTTTGCTACTGAGCTGGTGTAGCTGCATGTTTTGCGTGATGACATTCGCATGGACCACAACTTCTTAGCTTCTGATAGAGACCGAGAATTGCCAACGTCACGCCGGTGATGATGGGAGCCACGACTGCTGATAAGAGGAGAAGCAATCCGCCGTCCAGGTCGTTGACCGTTGCCGTGACCAGCAGAAAGACCAGTAGCGGAATGATGAATGATCCCAATAAGAGCCAGCCAATGATGTCAGGGTTTAGTCGGCTCCGGTTGCGAAAACTCTGGTAGGGCAAGAGAAAGAACATGATCAGTAGACAGCTGACAGTCAGTATCAAGTCGATGCCTTGGTTCAACGGGACAAGTTCATTTCCAGTAAGCTCAAATGCCAGACGTTCCAGGGTCGCCAGGAGCCCGATGATGAGCAGGGCAATCAACCAGCCCTGAACGATCTTCTTCATGGTTCCAGTCCTTTTTGAGATGTCAATGAAAGGCTGTAACCGTGCCGGGGACTGTTGGTTAACAGCCTTTTCCAGGGAAGTTATCGGAATCGTGCCATGGGAACAGGTAGGGGGTTAAGTCGAGTCGCCGTAGGTTGCTTCTATGACGGTCTGCACTGAGTTAAACTTAGAAGGACGTAGAACTGATGTGATGTGCATGCCAGAATTATGTAACCAGGGTCTTTATTGGTGAGCAGGTGATCAAATGAAAATTCAGCTTTTTGTCAAGCAACAACTGTTTTGTCTGCTGCTAGGTCTCATGCTGTTCAGCACCCTGTTGAGTGTTGGGACGACGACTCTGTTCTCAGCTGATGTGCTTGATATCGGCTCTCGAAGAGAGTTGTTTGCGGACGATTTCTTGATTGGCAAACTGGCAGGTGATGTCAAGCAGGTGTTGCATCAGCCTGAACCGAAAGAAGTCATACTCGTTACTGGCAAACCCTGGGAAGGCAATACGAGCGCCTATTACACGATCTTCCAGGATGGCGATCTCTATCGCATGTATTACCGGGGTTCCCACGCGTCCGGACCGGGGGGTAAAGGGACGCATCCAGAGGTAACCTGTTATGCGGAAAGCAAGGATGGCGTGCATTGGACCAAACCAGAACTTGGGCTGTTTGAATTTAACGGTTCGAAGAAAAATAATATTGTTTGGGACGGAATTGGCACCCATTGTTTTACAGCGTTTAAAGACCTTAATCCCAAGTGCCCGGCGGAAGCCCGTTACAAGGCTATCTCACGCGGTCGACCCCAGGGCAAGAAGGGTTTGTATGTTTTTCAGTCACCAGACGGTATCCATTGGAAGCTGATCAAGAACGAACCAGTGATTACCGCGGGTGCTTTTGATTCTCAGAACCTGGCCTTTTGGGACCCGCACCTGGGAAGCTATCGCGAGTTTCACCGCACGTTCGTCGATGGAGTTCGAGCGATCATGACTGGTACCTCGCAGGATTTTATTACTTGGAGCAAGCCGGAACTGCTCAAATACACCGGGGCGCCGAAAGAGCATTTGTATACCAATGCGATTCGCACCTATGCACGTGCTCCCCACTTGCTGATCGGTTTTCCGACTCGGTACCTGCCCAACGAGGGAAGTCGGGTCGAGCCCATTTTTATGATCAGTCGTGACGGGAAGACATTTCACCGCTGGAACGAGCCGGTGATTCCGGAATCAGCTCCCCAGGATCGGGGAGGGAATCGCAGCAACTACATGACCTGGGGTTTGTTGCAACTGCCCGGCAAACCAAACGAGTTGTCAGTCTACGGGACTGAAGCCTATTACTCCGGTCCCGACAGCCGCGTACGTCGTTTTGCCTATCGCGTGGATGGTTTTGTTTCCGTGCAGGCCAGTGACGAAGGTGGCACGCTGCTTACCAAACCATTTACTTTTACGGGGAAACGCTTGCGACTTAATTGCGTGACCCACGATGGTGGTAGTGTCAAGGTGACGGTGGCAGACGAGCAGGGGAAACCAATTAAAGGATTTGCCGAGAATGCTGCTAAGCCGATCAGCGGTGACTTCGTGGACCAGGTGGTGAGTTGGAAAACAGGTACGGATGTTAGCAGTCTGGCAGGTAAGGTGGTGCGATTACGCTTCCAGTTGAAAAATGCGGACCTGTATTCACTTCGCTTTGAACCATAACGGATGATGGGGCTTGAGGCATTCTATGTCAGTACGCTCAGTCGTGATGAGGATTTGGCTGCTGGTGGCAGTTGCCACTCAGGTTACGGCAGCCGAACCGGTTGATTTTGGGCGACAGGTTCGACCGATTCTTTCCCAGTACTGTTTTCAGTGCCATGGACCCGATGCCAATGCGCGGCAGGCAGAGTTGCGACTGGATGTCCCGACGGGACCGTTTGCCAATGCTGAGGCCAAGGTGATTGTGCGCGGTCAACCAGCCCAGAGCGAGTTGTTTAAGCGAATCATGGCCGTTGACCCCGAACAACGAATGCCACCGCTTAAGACCAAGATGAGTCTTAGTGCTAAGCAAAAGGAGATTCTCGGACAGTGGATTCAGCAAGGCGCCAATTACCAGCAACACTGGTCGTTCGTTGTGCCAGTGCGACCCGCTTTGCCACCAGTCAAAACAGTCCAATGGCCACAAAACGCGATTGACTCTTTTATCCTTTCACGGTTAGAGCAAGCAGGCTTGCAGCCTCAGCCAGTGGCCGATCGAGCTACGTTAATTCGTCGACTGACATTCGACTTGACCGGATTGCCACCGACACTAGAGGAAATCGACGAGTTTGAAAGTGATCCGTCGCCCCAGGCTTATGAGAAGCTAGTGGATCGATTGCTCTCATCAAGTCGTTATGGTGAGCACATGGCCTGGAACTGGCTGGCCGCTGCCCGCTACGGAGATACCAATGGATACCAGGGTGACCGTACGCGAACGATGCATTTCTGGCGAGACTGGGTAGCCCGCAGCTTCAATCGCAATCAGCCATTTGACCAGTTTACAGTTGAGCAGTTGGCTGGAGACTTGTTGCCAAACCCGTCCGAAGACCAGCTGATCGCGACCGGTTTCAATCGAAATCATCCGCTCAATGGCGAGGGCGGCCGAATTGCGGAAGAAAACCGCGTGGAATATGTCTTTGATCGAACGGAGACCACCGGCACTGTCTGGATGGGGCTTACTGTTGGCTGTGCTCGCTGTCACGACCATAAGTTTGATCCCATCAGCCAGAAAGAGTACTTCCAACTCTATAACTATTTCAACAGCATCGCGGAAACCGGGTCCGTCGATAAGGGAGGCAATGCATCGCCGGTCCACAAGGTGCTCACGATCGCTCAGCGGGGACAGTTGCAGAAGTTCCAGCAGGAAATTGAACAGCAAGTTCAAACTCTAACGCGTCCGCTGGTCCAGCTGGCAGAGACCAGGAATCAGTGGATTCGGCAGATCCGTCAGAAAATTAACGGCCGATCACTTCAGGGCTGGACTGTGGTCGAGCCAACGAGTGCCAAGTCAGTTGGTGGAGCGACCGTCGGAATTGAGAAAGATAAAAGTATCCTGGTGATTGGAAAATTTCCCAAGCGAGATGACTACGTTGTTGAAGGCAAGAGCCCGCTTTCCCAGGTCACTGCTTTTCGCTTGGAAGCGTTGACTCATGATGTGTTGAACTATAACGGGCCAGGGCGGACGGCGAATTTTGTGCTCACTCACTTCCAAGTAACCGTGCAGCAAGGAGACCAGGCACCGGTGGCGTTGAAGTTCAGCAAAGCGATTGCGGACTTTAACCAGGATGGCCTGCACGTGCAGGGAGCCATTGATCCCAGTAAAGACAAGGGCTGGGGTGTTTGGGAAGGGGAAGCGAACACGGCCCAGGATCGGCAAGCCATTTTTCTGCTCGCATCACCTCTGGCCATAACTGCCGAATCTCGCCTGGTCATTACGCTTAAGCACCAGTCCAAACACAATGACCATGTGCTGGGGCATTTTCGCATTTCGGTTACCGACGTGGCCGATCCGGATCTGGGGACGGAGATGTTGCCCCCTGCGGATGTACGGAAGATCCTTGAAACGGAACCCGCTAACTGGAACCAGCAGCAGCAGGCACAGGTGGCGCGCTACCATCGCAGCAGGAGTGCTGAATCGAGGGAAGCCCACCGTTTGCGCTGGATCAAGGAGACGCAGATCGAACGATTGCTGGAAAAAGGTTCCGAAACGATGGTCATGAAAGACCTGGGCAAGCCGAGGCAGACATACATGCTGACCGTTGGCCGTTATGACGCTCTGCGCAAGGATGAGGGACTCATCCATTCCGGTGTGCCAGCCAGCCTGCCACCGCTTGCTGACGGCGCCCCGGCCAATCGGCTGGCCCTGGCCCAATGGCTGGTGAACCCCAGTCACCCGCTGACAGCGCGTGTTGCTGTGAACCGGCTTTGGCAACAGATCTTCGGGATGGGACTGGTGGAAACCACCGAGGACTTTGGTTCGCAGGGCAAACCACCCAGCCATCCGTTGCTGCTGGACTACCTGGCGACGGAGTTCCGAGATTCCGGCTGGAACATAAAACAGCTGGTTCGCTTGATTGTGACCAGCGCGACATACCGGCAATCATCACGCATCACCAGTGACCTGGTTCAACGGGATCCGCGAAATATCCTGTTAGGCCGCGGACCTCGTTATCGTCTGCCAGCTCATGTAATTCGGGACCAGGCGCTTTTTCTTTCCGGACTACTGGTGGAACAGACGGGTGGTCCATCGGTGAAACCGTACCAACCCCCGGGGCTGTGGGCTGACTTTAGTTTTGGCAAGATCAAGTACGCGCAGGACAAGGGGGCACGCTTGTACCGACGCAGTCTCTATACATTTTGGCGTCGATCGCTGGGACCGCCTAACATGTTTGATGAAGCGGACCGTAGACTCTGTTCCGTACGATCCAGTCGTACCAATACTCCCTTGCACGCGCTTACGCTCTTAAATGACACGACTTTTGTGGAAGCATCACGCGTTTTTGCTGAACGGTTGCTCAGGGAGGAGGGGAGTGAAGAGCAGCGCCTTGCGAAGGCCTTTCGAATGGCCACCGCGCGCTTGCCCGGGCCCCGTGAGCAGCAAGTGTTGCGACGAGCGCTCGACCGCTCCTTGAATTATTATCGCCAGCATCCACCGGAGGCCGAGAAACTGCTGAAGGTTGGTGACAAGGTTGTGGATAGTAAGCTGAAGAAAATCGAAGTTGCCGCTTATGCAACGGTGATGAATATCATCTTAAATATGGATGAAGTCATTGCTCGTGAGTAAGTCAATCGCCCGTTGTATTGTAAACAGAAGATAAACCATGGATCCTCGCCAACAACACGATCAACTGATCACCCGTCGCCACTTCTTTGGGCGGTCCAGCACGGGGATTGGTGTGGCGGCACTGGCTACTCTTTTGAACTCGGGACAACTTGCAGGGCAGCAATCGTCCAATCCGCTGGTCGGTATGCCAGGTTTGCCGCACTTTCCGCCACGGGTTAAACGCGTCATTTACTTGTTTCAAAACGGAGCGCCTACGCAGGTCGATTTATTCGATCACAAGCCAGCACTCGCCAAGTTTCGAGGTGCGGATTTACCTCCGTCCGTTCAGGGTGGCCAGCGACTCACCACCATGACCGCCGGCAAGTCCCAGAAGGTGTTGCCGACGGTCTGGAAGTTTGTCCCCAGCGGGGAAAGTGGTTTGCAGATTAGCGAGTTGTTGCCACATACTCAGACGATCGCTGATGACATTTGCATCGTGCGCAGCATGTACACCGAGGCGATCAATCATGCCCCGGCTATCACCTTCTTATTGACTGGTTCGGAACAACCGGGAAGGCCTAGCTTTGGGTCATGGCTCTCTTACGGGCTCGGCAGTGAAAACGACGAACTGCCGACTTTTTGCGCAATGACCTCGCGTGACCAGGGCGCCACCTGTGGCCAGATCTTTTACGAGTGGTATTGGGGCAGCGGCTTTTTGCCGACGCACCACCAGGGAGTAAAATTCCGCGGTAGTGGAGACCCGGTCCTCTATTTGTCGAATCCGAGTGGACTGGGAAAAACATTGAGGCGAGGCTTGCTTGATGACCTGGCTGACTTGAACCGGCTCAAGCAACAGCAGGTTGGCGATCCGGAGATTTTGACCAGGATCGCTCAATACGAAATGGCCTACAAGATGCAAACGTCAGTCCCCACGCTGACTGACATTTCGACAGAGCCCAAGCACATTCTCGATATGTATGGGCCCGATGTCACGCGGAGAGGATCGTTTGCCCACAACTGCCTGCTGGCTCGTCGCCTGGCGGAGAAAGGGGTTCGGTTCATTCAGTTAATGCATGCTGGCTGGGATCAACACCAGAACCTGCCGACTCAGCTGACGGTGCAGTGTCGGGATACCGATCAACCGTCGGCAGCCCTGGTAAAGGATCTCAAGCAGCGCGGTTTGCTCGAAGACACCCTCGTTATTTGGGGTGGAGAATTTGGTCGCACCGTCTTTTGCCAGGGAGACATGAATAACAAGAAGGTCCATGGCCGCGATCATCATCCGCGTAATTTCTGCATCTGGATGGCCGGTGGTGGCATGCGAGGTGGTTCCAGTTACGGGGAAAGTGACGACTTCAGTTACAACGTGGCCAAGGACGGTGTTCACGTTCATGACTTGCAGGCTACCATCTTGAACCAACTGGGGATTGACCACGAACGGCTGACGTTTAAGTTCCAGGGACGGCAGTATCGGTTGACCGATGTTCATGGAAAAGTCGTCCAGGGGATCCTGGCTTAAACGCGTCGGATGCCTAACGGTTACAGGGTGCCACAATGAAACTTGGATTTGTCAGTGCTATTTTCCGGGATCTCACGTTGCCGGAAGTCTTGCAGGTTGCCGGGGAGACAGGCTACTCGGCGGTTGAATTGATGTGCTGGCCCGTTGGCAAGGCCGATCGACGATATGCGGGAGTGACGCACGTTGACGTGGTGGACTTGACCCCCGCCGATGCGGATCGGATCAACAGCCAGGTGGCCGAGGCGGGGATTGAGATCAGTGCCCTGGGGTATTATCCGAATCCGTTGTCTCCTGATCAGCAGGAAGCTGAACAGGCAGTGGTGCATATTCGCCAGGTGATTGTGGCGACGCAGTTGCTGGGTCTGAAACAAATGAACACTTTTGTGGGACGCGATTGGACTAGGTCGGTGGAGGATAATTGGCCTCGCTTTCTCGACGTCTGGGGGCCACTGGTTGAATTTGCAGAGCAGCATGATGTCGGCATCGGTATTGAGAACTGTCCGATGCTGTTTACCGAGGACGAATGGCCTGGCGGCAAGAACCTGGCGATCAGCCCGGAGATCTGGCGGCGGATGTTTGCTGCCATCCCCAGTCGGCATTTTGGGCTAAACTACGATCCGTCCCACATGATCTGGCAACAGATGGATTACTTGCAGCCACTGAGGGATTTTGCAGATCGCCTGCTGCACATCCATGCCAAGGATGCCTGCCTGGATCGCCAACAACTCAACGAAGTGGGGATCCTGGCCGAGCCGCTACAGTACCATACACCGAAATTACCGGGACTCGGTGACGTCGACTGGCCGGCCTTGGTTTCGGTCTTGAAAGAAATTGGTTATCAAGGATACGTTTGTGTTGAAGTTGAAGACCGGGATTTTGAAGAGACGCTGGAACTGCGACGCCAGTCATTGATTCAGAGTGCCGCCTGTTTGCAGCCGCTGATTGACGGCTGAACTTATCACCTGAAAGGGAACTAATGGACTACAGTTACAATGACATCGCTCGCGTGATCGATCATTCCCTGCTGCCCCCGGCGCTGAACGAGCAGGAATTGGAAGCAGGCTGTCAACTGGCGGTGGAATATGGTGTGGCCAGCGTTTGCATCATGCCCCATTACCTGAAGCGGTGTGCGGAGATTCTCCAGGGAAGCGGGGTGCAGGCCAGTACCACGATCGGTTTTCCGCACGGAGGTCACACCACGGCTCTCAAGCGGGCCGAAGCGGAGCGGGCCTTAGAAGACGGCTGCCAGGAACTGGACATGGTGGTCAATATCTCGCGGGTGATGAGTGGTGACTGGGATTACGTGCAAGCGGACATTGCTGCCGTGATTGAACCGGCGCATGCAGCCGGGCAAAAAGTCAAGGTGATCTTTGAGAACTGTTATCTCGACGAATCCCAGAAGTTAATGTTGTGCAAGATATGCACCGAATTGAAAGCCGATTGGGTCAAGACTTCAACGGGGTTTGGGACTGGTGGAGCAAACGCCGAGGATATCAAATTGATGGTTGAAAACACGCCTGACACGGTTCAAGTCAAAGCGGCTGGTGGCATCCGGGACCTGGATCGGTTACTGGAGTTGCGGGCCCTGGGAGCTTCCCGAATCGGTGCCAGTCGAACGGAGGGGATCCTGGATGAATGCCGTCAGCGGTTAGGTGATTAAGGCGGGGGTGCTGTCGAGTATTACTGACTGTGGCAGGATGTCTTCACAACACGTTTTGGATGGCGAAGAGAGATTCCTGCAAGAGCACTGGATGTTGGATTTCTTCGGCGTACTTGGCAAGGTTCAGGGCATGGTAGAAGGCTCGAAAACGTGCCAGTTGCCAGGTGTCGTCTGAGATGATTCCGTAGGCTTGCTTAAACGCTTCATGGCATTCTCCAGGTAACATGATCCAGGCAATCGACAGGTCGATGGCTGGATGTCCCAGGTGCGTGTCACCCCAGTCAATGATTCCCGCCAGCTGTTGCTGATCATCCAGTAATACGTGTAGCGAGTAGAGATCGCCGTGCAGG
>JAYGDG010000492.1:0-1962 GCA_046583015.1 Pirellulaceae bacterium
GAAAACCTTACCCACATCCGTGGGCTACAGAATCGAAAGCATTGTGGGGACAACGTTCTTGAGCTTGGTTGAGGAGCGGGTATCGGGCCTTCAGGATTCGGTGTTAGATATATTGGATGACTCTGAAGGCCGTTTTATATATGCCCACTACCCGATTCCCCACATACCCTACCTGCGCATTGATCCGGAAACAGGGGCCATGGAAGCTCTCTCCGGGCAAACCCAGTTCGGACGCAACCGGGATGACTGGGGCAACTGGTTCGGTGGCAACAACAGCAATCCGATGTGGCACTACATCATCGAGGATTACGTCCTGCGTCGAAATCCCCACGTACCAGCCCCACCGGTTCGCAAGCAGGTTTCCGAACAACCGGGAGCTGCCCAGGTATTTCCCACGAGCCGGACATTAACTCGCTTTAACGACCTGGACCGCGCAAACCGGTTCACGTCTGCCTGCAGTCCCATCGTCTATCGCGATCAATACCTGGAACAACTTGTCGGACAAGCCTTTATCTGCGAACCGGTACACAACCTCATCCATCGCGAAATCATGCGCCCCGATGGTCCATCATTCTCCAGCCGCCGCCTCGGCAGCGAATCAAATTCTGAGTTCCTCGTCTCCAGTGACAGCTGGTTTCGTCCCACGATGATACGTACTGGACCCGATGGTGCCCTCTGGATCGCCGACATGTATCGGCTCGTGATCGAACACCCCAAGTGGATTCCAAAATCCTGGCAACAGCGTCTAGACCTGCGGTCCGGAGCAGACCGGGGACGCATTTATCGCATCACCCGCGGCGATGACCAGCGCCCGCCCAGTGCAGCTCACCAACTGAAGGGTCAGACCACGGCCCACTGGATTGAGAAGCTAAAAAGCAGTAACGGCTGGCAACGAGATACGGCCCAACAACAGTTAATCGCTCAGAACGATCCCGCAACAGTCAAACCGCTGCAAGCGTTGGCCCAATCCGGCCAGAATCCCCTCGGGCGACTCCATGCGCTCTGTACGCTCGACGGCATGGCTCGCTTGGATGCCGCCACGGTAACGGTGGCTTTACGGGACGCGCACCCGGGTGTCCGTCGTCACGCCGTGCGGCTGGCCAGCCAGTTTCCCACTGCCAGTCTTGAAAAGACCCTCCTGCAGCTGGTCTCTGACGAAAAAGATGCTGCTGTCCAATTGCAGATTGCCATCACGCTGGGCCACTTTGAGTCAGAGGCGACCGGAGAAGCACTGGGACAGTTCGCCAATCGCCACGTGCTAGACAATTATCGTTACGCTGCCGCCTTGAGTTCGATCCACGCCAAGAACCTGGCCCACGTCATGCAAGGAGCGCTCTCTGACACCAAGCAGGCCAACGGTAAATTGCTGGAACATCTGCTGGTCATCTCGGCCGGCCTTGGCAATCGGGAAGTCGTCAGTTCCCTGGTCACTCGCTGGACCTCCCAGCCACCGTTTCAGCCTTGGCAAATTCGCGCCGTCGGCTCCACGCTCAAGAACTTGCGACAGCGTCAAAAGGGATCTGCTCAGCTCCTTTCCCCACAGGCCCGCGCCGGGGTCGAACGGATGATCCAGTCGGTACAAACATCGGTCGTGGATTCGTCTCTGCCGGCCGACCAGCGGCAAGACATGGTCCACCTGCTCGCCTACGCAAAACAGGACCATGACAAGATAGGCGCCATACTGCAAAACTTGCTCTCGGCCCGGCAGCCGCTCGAGTTACAGGCTGCTGCTATCAGTACCGTTCTGCAATTTCACGATGACGGCGCGAAACGACTACTGCAACGCTGGCCCTCGACGACACCTGCTTTGCGGGTCCAGATGATCAACAGCATGTTGCTGGAAACACGGCACGTCGAGCAATTGCTCAATTCCCTGGAGCAAGGACTCATCTTATCCACGGACCTGGACGCTCGCCAGCGCCAACGACTGGTCGCAAACCCTGACAAAAAGATTGCCAACCG
>JAYGDG010000554.1:0-3381 GCA_046583015.1 Pirellulaceae bacterium
AAATCGGATGAACTTCCAGGTCATCAAAGTCGATCTTGAACGAGTTCTCAAACTTGTGCAGCGGCGGATCGGCCAAGGTTTCCCAGGCACCGGTAAAGGGATTGGCCGTCTTGAGGGCCTTTTCTGAATTGATAAAGCTGACCACGTCACCGAGGTGATACGGGGTAAAGCTATTGGCGTCGATCGTAATGGCGAACTGGGGTTGGTCCAGCGTTCCACCACCAACCGCTTCGATGTGATCTTCGATCACGCGGGCATAAATGGGATTGGGTTGCAAGCGGAGCAGGGGATCGACTGCCACCAACTGGTTTTCCTGTTGATAGACCGATTCCGGTGCTCGATCCTGGTGGGTAATGGCCAGGTAGTAATCCCCGACGGCCAAGTCCGTAGGCCCGATAAAGGGATCATCGTACCCGACGGTTCCCCGCGAGTGATCGGCCAGGTCCAACCCTTCCATTGGTCGGGGTCGGTCATCAGCAATATTCGATCCTTCGGCAATCACGATGACGTTACCATCGGCATCATAGAGAATGGCCGAGGTGGAGGGGCGTTCCAGTCCGCTGGACCAGTCGACATCGATGGCAACCGGGACCGTTTCATCCTGCACCGTGACATGTTCATGGCGGACTTCGAAATGATAAAAATCAACGTCGGTGGCACTATCGAGCGACCCGGCGATTGACAACGTCCCCACGTCAGAGGTCAGCAGGTTACCAATATCCTGGGCATTGGTAAGATCTTCATTGGGTGCATCGATTTCGCCAATCTCACCGACCAGGTGTGAATGGAGTGGCAATCCCACGACATTGATACCATCGGTCGCATTGCGAATATCGGCGTAACGAATGGTTGTCCCGGGCTGCTCATCAAGTTCTCGCAGTCGTATTTGTAGTTCGTATTCCCCTTGGGTCATGCCGGCGTCGAGATCCCAGAGGTCATCACTGGCACTGCGGACCCGCACGAAGTACTCGTTGGTGGCAGTCGCTTCACCGGGCAGGATCACTCGCATGCCAGCATCGAGCACGTTGGTCGTCCCGTAATCACCAATGGCAAAGTCGGCCTTGGCCAGTGGATGGACTTTCCCGACCATTGACTCGGGTGAGACGGAACTGTGATCCCGTACCACTTCCAGCGGAACGGGCACATCGACGGCACGCGAGGCGGCGTCAAAAATACGAGGTCGAAATCCTACTGCACGGTGGTCATTGTCGAGGTGGACACGGCCATTTTCCTGGTAAGCGGTGACCGAGGTGGTGGACGTGGCATTAATCGTTTCGACAATTTTCCTAACCAGTTGGGTATGGTTCATCGACTCGCGATAGACAATCGGCACGTAGCTTGCGTTCGAGGTTGAACCATCGAGCGTAAATTCAAAGATGTTGGTCGAGTTTTGATCATCGGTAATCACGATCCGATCCCCGGCGGGCAATGACGGATTGGCTCCAGAGGAAATCAATTCGCTGCCATCGGCTGCCGACAACAGAATGACTGGACCCGCATCGGCGGCCAGCGGATCGAGCAAGGCCGAGTTGGCCGTTTCATCACCTGAATTATCTGATCGTGCCAGCAGGTTATTCTGAGCATCGACCAGTTCAATGACGGTATCCAGGGAGGGTGAGGTACCATCAATATCGAACCAGACTTCGGTGGCACCGTTGGCGGTAAAGGAGAAGACATCGACATCTCCCGGGCCACTCAAGTCGGCAAAGATCGTGAAGCCGAGGCGACGGTTTTCGTCACCGGAGAGCTCATTAATCGCCAGGTTTCCAACTTGCTGAGAATCATCGGCCGTTTTATTGGAATCGTCACCGTAAACTGAGGCCAGTGCTTCGACTTCCAGCACGGAAGCCACGTTGCGATCATAACTGTGTTCCAGGATCTGCAGTCCGTTCCATGATCCGGCCAAGTCCTGCACGGGGTAGACGGGCAACAGTTCCAGGAAGGTTGTCACTGTAGCGGTCCTGGCCGTGGCATCGATATCCCAGGCCATGGCCGTGGTGATATCTTCCGGGCCATAGACCTTGCCCAGATCGGAATCAAAGAACTGGGGTAAATCGGTCGTATCGACAGCGATATTCTCTGAGAAGGAAAACATGACTGGCGGCAGAGCAGGATCTGCCCCGGTAATTCGGTCCCGCAAGTCACTGTGTTTGTCTGCAGCATAACCGATGAATTGGCCATTGGTCAGGCCCGACGAACCATCCTGGTAGAGGCCACCTTGTTGGATGCCAACACGTTGATCATTATCCAGGGTCATAACCCGGTAGTCACTCTGGCCGGGGGTACCGATCGTCTTAAGGATATCCTGCGGTTGGGGCAGGTAAGTCACGTTGGTGAGCGTGTGCGCACCAGGCGTTGACGTCCAGGTGGCCGTTAGGACACCGGTCGTGGGATTCAAGGTCAGGTTGCCTACCTTGGCGCCCGTGCCACTAACGTCGGTGATCGTAAAGCTGCCGCCGGAATTCTGGGTAAACGTCTGGATCACCACATTGGCTACGCGGATTTCACCGGTCACGGTGCCGACCTGGATGGGTGTTTGCAGAAGCTGATAATCGATTTCCAGCATACCGCCAAAGTGCGGCTTATCAGGATCGGTGACGAAACCACCGAACTCCTGGTCAAGATAACTAATCAGCCTCAGGTCTCCGAGTGGCGCATCGCTTTCAAAGGTAATGGTGTTCCAGACAATGGGTTCACCATCATTCATGTGGGTTTCGACTCGCCAAGTGACGGTTGCCCCGCTGTCACCCTGGAAGTTTCCTTCGCTGAAGATCCGGTCAAAAGCAACCTTCTGGGGTGGCGTCACCACGTTCGTATTGGACAAGTTGACTGTTGTCTCACCTACCGAAATAAAGTGCAGGAACTCGTTAATGAAGTTCTGCTGCAACATCGCCGTACGGCCCTGGGCCGTCGCGATTCCCAGGTCATATGGCCCCATCGCTGTTCCGGTAGCCGGATCTGTCCAATCGACCGCTGTACCGGATTCACCACCGGGGCCGGTGTGATACTGAAATTGCCCGGCGGTCTGGGGAGCCAGGGGCACGTCGTTATCAATAAGCCAGGGAATCAGGGCATCTGGCAACGGATCATTTTCAGTCGTAATCAGGTTCTCAAACTGGAATCCCAATTGCTGGTTGTCGGTATCTTTTTGGGTCGTGCCATCGAGTTTCAGTCCATTGCCGACCTGGTCATCACCGAAAGCTGTCATCACGACCGGCGACTGCGGCTGCCCCAACACCTCGATCGCTCCCCCCATACGGTCGACGATATCCAGCGGCATCCCCGTCACAACAAAGCCCGCATCGGGGCCATCAAATTTCACGACCAGCGATTCAGTCACCTTGCTTTCGAGCCGCAATCCGCCCATGGTGTGCAGATCCG
>JAYGDG010000560.1:0-2061 GCA_046583015.1 Pirellulaceae bacterium
GCCAGCAGCCAGACGCTTTATGGGGGGGGCGGCAAGTCGATGGGAGGAGCACCCGCTACGGGACTGCACGTGCTCATTACGAACGATCCACGGACGAACAAAGCTCACGAACAATGGAAGACCGAACTAGCAAGGGTCAGCAAGCGGCAAAAGGAAGTTGCCAACGAAATTAAGAAAGTACGGCCTCGCCCCAAGAAAGGGGAGAAACCGACGCCCATCACGAACAACCAAAAAGCACGCCTAAGAGAATTGAACGGTGAAAAGAAACGCCTGATCGGCGAAGCCAGGAAATTACGAGCCAATCCCACGGCGACTCCTAATTCTGCTATGGGAATCCGCGAAGGGACTGGGATCACCGAAGTACCCATCTACGTGCGCGGTGTTTCGCCAAAAGGAGAAGCTATCAGCCGCAGGCTGCTGACGGTCCTCTCCGATGCAGATTCAACTGGTTTTCCTGATAAGCAAAGTGGTCGATTGGAACTGGCCCAGTGGTTAACAAGTCGCGAGCATCCACTTTCCTCTCGTGTCATGGTCAATCGTATTTGGCAGCATCTTTTTGGTGTGGGAATCGTCCGGACCCCTGACAACTTTGGTCTTAATGGAGCCCGCCCCAGCAACCCTGAATTACTCGACTACCTGGCCAGTCTGTTTGTGGAAGACGACTGGTCAGTTAAACGCATGATCCGCCAACTGGTCCTGACACGCACTTACCAGCTCTCCGATGCTTACAACGAAAAGAACTACGAACTGGACCCGGATAACATCTACCTGTGGCGACACTCGCGCAAACGAGTCGAAGCCGAAGCGATTCGAGATGCCATGCTGGTGGCCAGCGGCAGCCTGGAACGGGATCGCCCAAAGGGATCGGTAGTCACGGTGCACGGCGGCAAACTGATTCAAGATGCTCTCACCCCGGACAAGATCCACAAGCCCAGCAATCATCGCAGTGTTTATTTGCCAGTCTTGCGCAACGGGCTACCTGAAGTGCTGGAAATTTTCGATGTGGCTGACCCAAGTCTCGTGGTCGGTCGCCGCAACGTCACCATCGTCCCTGCCCAGGACTTGTATTTAATGAACAGTCCATTTGTCCTGAAAAAGTCAGAAGAATTTGCCCAGCGATTGCTACAAGAAGCCGATGACGACAAGGGGCGGATTGACCTCGCGTATCGTATCGCCCTCTCACGATCAGCAACCGAATCCGAGCTTATCAAAACATCCCGTTATCTTCGAGAAATAGTAACTTCACTGCCCGAAAGTGAAACGGATAAGAATCGCCAGTTAACCGCCTTGACGAGTTTTTGCCAGGCGCTGTTCGTCTCCAGTGAATTCCGATTTCTTCCCTAAGAAAAACAAACGGTTATTCAAGGAACCTAGAACATGTTGACATCTGCATCGATCTCACGACGCGCCATGCTCAAATCCACATCACTGGGTTTTGGAACGCTTGCACTGTCAAGCCTGCTCTCGGAACAAGCCCTGGCTGGCACACCGGGACCCCTGTCACCCAAGGCTCCCCATTTCCCCTGCAAGGCCAAGCGCATCATCTTTATGTGCATGCGGGGTGCACCAGCTCAAACTGACACGTTTGATTATAAACCGCGAGATCGAAAAGTGGTCACGACCAATGCTTCGCCGAAAGCCAAAGGTAAGTACGTTGGCAAGGGACCGGCTGGCTCCGTGGTTCCGTTCAGTCAGCACGGAGAAAGCGGGCTCTGGATCGCCGACAGCATGCCCCACTTGGCAAAGCATGCAGACGACATGTGCCTGATCAACAGCATGCACACAGACCTGCCAAATCACCCGCAATCGTACCTGATGTTACACACGGGTGATTTCCGCTTTGCACGACCTTCGGTTGGCTCGTGGGCTCTCTATGGACTGGGAACCGAGAACCAGGACCTGCCAGGGTTTATTTCGATTAATGCCGAAACGCGCGTTGGTGGCGCTCAAAATTATGGCTGTGCTTTCCTGCCTGCTATTTACCAGGGAACGGCCATTGGCTACGTAGGCGCTGACATCGCCAAATCGGGAATCCGGAACGTAACCGGGAATCCGCTCTCA
>JAYGDG010000568.1:0-3652 GCA_046583015.1 Pirellulaceae bacterium
CTGGCCAATCCGGCAGGCATCAAGAAATACCTGCAACCGGGAGCCAGCTGCCAACAGCTACTGGCCACTGCTGACAAACCACTGGCCGCCTTCAGTGCCAGCCTCGATAACCCGCTAGGTCTATTCGATTACCTGCTGCAGCATACCGATCCGCGACATTGGAATCGTGAAAAAGCTGGCCTCCAAGACGAGCTGGGGGTCTCCTTCGATCAACTCCAGAGTCTCGCTTCCAAGGGAAGCGGCGCGCTGCTGGTCTACCCGGCACCCGGACAACCGGGTGGTCTCGCAGTTATGGGACTGGTAAAAACCACCGATCGTAACCTGACCCAACATCTACTGCAGCGCATTGCCGAAGAGGGAGACTTCACCGCCATCAAGTACGGAAAGAATACGGTCTGGCGACCAAGTCGCTCACAGAGAGGTCCGATGGTGGTCTTTGCCTTGCTAGAGAACCATGTCGTTCTCGGAACTGCCGTCAGCCAGATCCACAACCTGGTTAACAAGAAAGGAAGCGGCTGGAAACCGTCCGTGGGAGGGACAGAACTCGTTGCCGGTGAAGTCGACCTGACAGGTATCCTGCAACTGTTAGCAGCTCAACAGGACTTTCCTGATGAGATGCGTAGCAATCTCCTCAGAATGCTTCAGAAACTGGCCAAACAGGAAATTCAACTAAAACTCAAGGCAACGATGCAGGATGATGCCCTGGTCGCTTCACTCGACTTGAACGGAACCACCTGGACCAAAAGCCTGGCGACCATTGCCGAAGTCGCCATGCAAGGCTTGCTGCCATCTCTCAACCAGTCCGCACTTAATCTCCCTACATTCCATCCCGTCCAAGGACGTGTCACCCTCGACGGAAAACCGCTGGCCGGGGCACGTGTAGCGCTGCATCAAGTCGACAGAGAAGCTTCGCGCGTTTTTACCGCGACCAGTGACGCGCAAGGGAAGTATCAAATCCAGGCCCTCTACTCCACTGGCAAATACCCGGGCGCACCGCGCGGCAAGTACAAAGTGACCGTCATCAAAGTGGCCGCTGCCGAACTTAGCGAAGAAGAATTCGATAGCAAGTACCAAGCAACAGTCGAGGCAACAACGGAAGATGGTGAACCAGCCAGTTTAGACGATCCTGCCTACCTGGTCAGCGAGCGGTACATCTCAACACAAACCACTCCCTTGGAAATCGAAGTACGTGAAGGCCGTAACGCTTTCAACTTGGAACTAACCAGTAAACCGTCACCCGAAAACTAGAAAGAATCTTCCATGAGAAAATTCAACCGTCGCCAGGTCTTTCAACAAGGCCTTACAGGGCTCGCAGCGGTCGGAGTCGGATCCTTAACATTGCGTGCCGATGCCGCACCCACCGCAAGAACCAAGGATGTCCACGATTACCAGAATTTCCTCGACAAGAACGGGATTCCTCAAGTTCAACCTGCTGCCAGGTGGGAACCTTCACGCAAAGATATTCTCGGACCCTATTTTCTCCCCGGGGCGCCGTTCCGAGGCAAAGTAACCCCACCGCTGGAACCCGGAAACCTGCTGGTTATCCGGGGACGTGTCTGGGGACACGACACCCGTAAACCGGTTACCAATGCGATCCTTGACGTCTGGCAAGCTGACACGCAGGGACGCTACGACCTGGCAGATCCCAGGAAGCCGCCCGCCTGGAGTGAGTTCAAGAACCGGATACGACTGGTCACCGATGAAACCGGCTACTACGAGTACGAAACGATTAAGCCAGGTGCCTACCGCATCGGACCCAATTCGCAAGACTTTCGACCGGCACACATCCACTACATGATCCAGGCTCCCGGCTACCAGAAACTGATCACCCAACTCTATTTCCAAGGCGATCCACGGATCGCAAACGATCGCTGGGCCAGCAAGTCCAACCTGGTGATTCCACTGGTGAAAACGAAGTCTGCCCATGGTACCTATCAGCAAGGGACCTTCGATATCGTCTTAGCCAGAGGTTAAGACGGCTCATAGCGCCAAAGAGAATCTCAAAATGAGACAAGCGTCTCACTTCTGCGACAATTGACCAATCTCTGCTGGCTCAGTTGACTCCAAAAATCGCTCTCTGGACTTTTTCTGGCCCCGCCGACTTTCTTTTCGCGATGCGTCAACCCGTTTAAAAATAGGATGTTACGACGCTTCTACCACTCTACTGTCATGATTAAAGCCCTCCTTGGCCCGGGAAGTCCAAGCTGGTTTGGCACACCCCTTGCATTTTACTCCCGTTATGAAAGGACCGGTGCTCGTAACCACCGGCAACCCCTTAACAGGAGCAAAACGGAAGGAACGACTCATGAAGACCCATCGTTGGAACTTGGCCGGACTCCTTGTATTACTCATAGCAATCGCGATCGATCAACCGGTTGTGGCCAAGATTTTCCGATTCCGACGTACCCAGACAGTCGTTGCACACAAGTCAACCGTGACGCCGATCGTTGACCTTGATGCCATTGCTTGTAATGACGAACTGGCGGCTCCCTGTGAAGTAACGGAAACTCATGACACCAATCTCTGTTCAAACGTTCATTTTGTGAGTGCAGAGATCTTTCTCCCGGAGACCATCCTGGGTGACGCGGATGGTAATGGAATAATCAGTCCTGCAGAGGCAAGCTCGGTGCTCCATGACAAAGCAATCAAGGAAGAACTGTTTTCCTTACCTATTGCTGAGCAAAAAGACTACTTGATGTCTTTTGATGCCGACATTCGTACTCAGATCGACCGTTTAGCTGCCACCCACGGCACTTGGAAATGGCGATTTGCTGTTCGCTCGGCAGCAAAGATGGGATTAACGGCAACTGAAGCCGAAGCAATAGCTGTTGCCTGGTCAAATTAACCAGGCAGTTCAATCAGCCGACAGGGGTGCACGAAAACTCGTGCACCCCTGTTTCGTTTCTTGGCCGCCGTTTGCGGATGTGGCGAATCTGACCGTTGCATTTCAACGGTATGACGATACGCTGTGTGGTAGCGGGCAATTCCAGACAGGTGGCACGATGGCAAAACTCTACTACTACTATTCTGCCATGAATGCGGGCAAGTCAACTACGCTGCTACAATCAAGCTACAACTATCGAGAGTGTGGCATGCACACGCTGCTGCTGACACCTGAACTGGATCATCGTTACGGTACGGGTAAGATTACATCTCGCATCGGCCTGGAATCGGAAGCAACGATGTTTGCCCAGGTCGACAACCTGTTTGAAGTCGTCCGAACAGGCCACGAGCAGCAGGCCATTGATTGCGTACTGGTCGACGAAGCCCAGTTCTTAACCAAGAAACAGGTCTCTCAGTTAGGCGATGTAGCAGATCGACTCGACATCCCCGTACTGACCTATGGCTTGCGAACGGACTTCCGGGGCAACCTGTTTGAGGGAAGCACCTTTCTGCTGGCCTGGGCTGATAACCTCGTTGAAATAAAAACGATCTGTCATTGTGGAAGCAAGGCCACACGAGTCATGCGAGTGGATGGCGACGGAAACGTGATTCGGGAGGGATCGCAGATCAAGATCGGTGGCAATGACCAGTATGTTTCCGTTTGTCGCAAGCATTTCAAGGAAGGCTTGGCCACCCGCAGCGGCAACAAATTGCTATTTGCCCAGCTTGAAGAAACGGACGATTAAGTTAGTTTCCTTGAGTCAGCGAA
>JAYGDG010000688.1:0-7468 GCA_046583015.1 Pirellulaceae bacterium
AGAGAACTATCACCCCTACATGGGGCCGGCCGCGACTATCGGGCTGCAGTCGATCGGCATCGCCTACCAGGTTCGTTCGGTCGTGGCCCGTGTGCTGGATGAGAGCCCTGCTGCCGAGCAGGGACTTGCAGCTGGTGACGAAGTAATTCAAGTTCGCTTTAAAAATACACCTGGTAATACGGTCGATCAAAAAACCTTTGAGGAGTTTTTTGCAGAGCGGTTAGGGTATGCCCAACCGTTCGACCTAGAGGCCACGCCACTGACTTGGCTCGATGTTCACCATACCCTGCAGACCGCGATGCCGGGAACGACCGTGGTCGTGAGTTTTCGGCGCGCTGGCCAGCTGAAAGAGGTCACCCTGGAAAAAGTGGATTCCCAAGAATGGTTCTTTCCTCTGCGAGGTTTGATCTTCATGGGGCTGGAGAGAACCAACCGCAGTAAATCCTGGACATCCGCGGTCGCCTTGGGTTTCCGCGAAACGACTGAAAAGCTGTTCGAGGTAGGCAAAGTTCTGAAAATGCTCTTCACGGCAGAGATCTCGGTGAAAAGTCTCGGTGGGCCAGTGATTATTGCCAAGATCGCTGGCGATGAAGCAGCCCAAGGGTTTCCGCGGTTGCTGATTTTTCTGACGTTCCTCAGCGCCAACCTGGCCGTGCTGAATTTTCTCCCCATTCCGGCTCTCGATGGCGGCCACATGGCCTTTCTGGTGGTGGAAGGTATTTCAGGCAAACCGGTTAATGAGAGAATTCAAGGTGTCTTGACCATGGTTGGGGTGCTGTGCCTGTTGACCCTGATGGTCTTTGTGCTGGGCAATGATATTGTCAGGCTCTTTCGCTAGTTGCAGGCAATGCTAGCACTGGCCGCTGTTCTCTGTCGGAGGGCGGTTCTACCTGGTGGAGAGTCTCCCTGCTGAATCGATCTTGTTGGGCTGCTGGCTGATGGATTAGGATGGGCGGATTGAAGATGTTCGTGGCGGCTTTTGCGGTCGCTGAGGAGATCTGTCTAGACGCTTGGAGGAAAGGAATCCGTCCAGATGAAGGTGTCGTTATTTGCCCTTTCTCGTTTGGTGGCTGGTGAAGTCATGGGAGATGGGGAGACGGAAATCAAGGGGGCAGCCACGATTCGGGATGTGCAAGCTGGCGAGATTACCTTTGCTCAGGACGAAAAATTTCTGTCCCAGGTAGATCAGTCAGCTGCTGCGGCAGTGGTGATCGCTGAAGCAATGGAACCGTCGTCGATTCCGGCGATTCGCGTTTCTAACGTGACAGCTGCTTTTGCCAAGATCGTGGAACACTTCGTCCCGCAGCGCGAGGTGACCACCCGCGGGATCAGCCCTTTAGCTCACGTGAGTCCCTTGGCGAACCTAGCGGGTGAAATTTCCATTGGTTCGGGAGCTACGATTGGTGACCATGTTGAAATTGGTGACCAGTGTCACATTCATGCAGGAGTCCAGGTGCTACCAGGAAGTCGTCTTGGTTCCCAGGTAACGCTCTATCCGAACGTAGTGCTTTACGAAAACACTCAAATCGGAGATCGGGTATTGATTCATGCTGGCAGTTGCATTGGTGCCTATGGCTTTGGGTACACGCAGCAAGACGGCCGGCACAAGCGGGGATATCAGTTAGGGAATGTCGTTATTGAAGACGATGTGGAGATCGGCGCCGGGACGACGATTGATCGTGGCAGCTACGGTGCCACTCGCATTGGCGAGGGGACCAAGATCGATAATTTAGTGATGATTGGTCACAACTGTCGTATCGGGAAACATAATTTGATTTGCTCTCAAGTGGGCATTGCTGGCAGCACAACGACTGGCGATTACGTGGTCCTGGCTGGGCAGGTTGGCATTCGAGACCATTTGAAGATTGGAGATCGCGTGGTTATCGGCGCTCAAGCCGGCGTGATGGCGGACATTGTTTCTGATTCACGATGTGTGGGGAGTCCGGCCACGGATGAACGCGAGCAGATGGTGATCCAGGCGGCGATTGGCAAGTTGCCCATCTTGCGGCGGCAGTTTCATGAGTTGCGTCGCCAGGTGGAAGGTTTGCTCGAGGATCCAGTGGAACAGGATCTGGATGACTCGGCAGCGGGCCCGAGTCAGGATGCGGCCTGAGCGATTTGATCCCTGGTAAACAATGTTTCAGCGGGAATACGATGCCGAAAAAATTCGGTTTACTGGCCGGTTGGGGAGAGTATCCATTTGTCGTGGCAAAGGCCTTGCGTGAGCAGGGCTATCAGATTGTCGGTTTAGGAGTGAAGGACCATGTATCCCCGGAATTTTCTCAATTGTGTTATGCATATCGGGAATTGGGGGTCGGGCGATTGGGAGCCGCCATACGATTTTTTCGTCGCCACGGCGTGAACTCTGCCACGATGGCTGGCAAGTTTCACAAGGTGCTGCTGTTCCGTCGCTTTGCCTGGATTAAGCACTTTCCCGATTGGGAGTGTATTCGTACGTTTTATCCGCACTGGGTTAGCAAGAGCCAAGATCGGCGTGATGACACACTGCTCGGCGCAGTGGTTGATGCCTTCGCACGTCATGCGGTTCGATTTGCTCCTGCCACTGATTATGTACCGGAGTTGCTTGTGAATGTTGGAAGTCTTGGTGGGGGGCGTTTGACGCGTGGCCAGCAGAAGGATGTTGAATTTGGCTGGAATTTGGCCAAGGAAATGGGGCGTTTAGACGTCGGCCAGACCGTCGTTGTCAAAGGGCAAGCAGTCCTGGCGGTGGAAGCCCTTGAGGGGACCGATCACTGTATCCGCAGGGCAGCTCAACTCTGCCCGCAAGGGGGATTCACGGTTGTCAAAGTTGCCAAGCCACAGCAGGATATGCGGTTTGACGTACCGACCATTGGGATTGGTACGCTGGAAACTCTACGCTCAGCCGGTGGCAAGGTGCTGGCGATAGAAGCGGACAAGACGATCGTGATTGATCAGCCAGCGGTGATGGAATATGCCCGCCGTCATCGGATTACTTTGGTAGCACTGGATGGTCAAAACTTGAACGCTTTGGCGGAAGCCGCCTGAGAAGATCTCTGGCCAGATCGATACGGGAGGGGTAAGTACTCTTGCGGCTGGTTTGCTGGTATAACCGCCTACGTGGGAGTTGATCGATCCGCTCTGCCAGTGATTCAAATATTAAGAGGTGTCTCCAATGATGCGTTTGTTCCTTCGCTCCGCCTGTTTTTTCCTGGTCAGTATGTTGCTGGGTTCGCTGGTTGCTGAAGCTGATGACTGGCCACAATGGCGAGGTCCTGGGCGCGATGGTGTCTGGCGAGAAACGGGCCTGGTTAGCTCGTTTGCCACCAGGCAATTGCCGATTCGCTGGCGGGTTCCTGTTGCTCCCGGTTACAGCGGGCCCACGGTGGCTGCTGGCAAAGTCTATCTGACTGATCGAGTTGATGAACCGGCACAGATTGAACGGGTTCACTGTTTTGACGCGGAGACAGGTAAAGCAGTCTGGTCATTTCGCTATCCTTGCGAATACCGTATTGGCTACAAAGCGGGGCCTCGTGCCTCGGTGACCATTGACTCGGGACGTGCCTACGCACTCGGTGCCATGGGACACTTGCATTGTTTTAATGCGCTTAGTGGGGAAGTGCTTTGGAAAAAAGATCTCGATCAACTGCTTTCGATTGAAATGCCGATTTGGGGTATCGCGGGCGCACCGCTGATCGTTGGGGATCTGGTGGTTCTGCAAATCGGTGGCAAGGACGCTTGCATTGTGGCGCTCGACACCGAGACAGGGAAGCAGCGGTGGGCAGCCCTGTCGGACAGGGCTTCTTATTCGGCGCCCGTGCTGGTGAAACAGGCGGGGCAGCAAGTGATCGTTTGCTGGACCGGTGACAGCGTGAGTGGCTTGGAACCCAAAACGGGTAAAGTTCACTGGCGATACCCCTTTGGGCCGTCCAAGATGCCCATTGGCGTCGCCACGCCGATTATGGCTGATGACCAGCTCTTTGTAACTTCCTTTTATGATGGTTCCTTAATGCTGCGGTTGTTTCCAGATCGCCTGGCGGTGGAAAAGATCTGGCAAAGGAAAGGGGGGAACGAGTTAAAAACGGCTGCCCTGCATTCGATTATCAGCACGCCCTTGTTCCTGGGTAAACATATTTACGGTGTTGACAGTTACGGTGAACTGAGGTGCTTAAAAGCGGCCACTGGGGAACGTGTCTGGGAAGACCTCAGGGCAACTCCTAGATCACGTTGGAGTACGATACACTTCGTCCGTAATCAAGATCGTGTCTGGATGTTTAATGAGCGTGGAGAATTGATTATTTCCAAGTTGTCGGAGAGAGGATTTGAGGAAATCAGTCGCGCTCGCTTGATTGAACCGACCGAGGAGCAGTTGCGACGTCGCAATGGAGTCTGTTGGGCCCATCCCGCCTTTGCGAACCGCCATGTGTTTGCTCGCAATGACCGCGAATTGGTTTGTGCCAGTTTGGCAGCAAAACGGTAGATTGAGGTTGAACTGGCTGGCGAAATTATGCCGATGCATGAGATGAGCAGATAGTCGATCTGCATCGGGACCCCCGGATCAAAAGGGGGATAGCCAGAAAGGTGAACAGGCGTCTATAATCGAAGATTCCTACTAGCCCCCTGTTCGGGGGCAGCCGTGTTGTGTTTGAGTGAAATTAGTTACAGGAGAAACCGTGGTAAAAGTTATCGTTCGTGATCGCGAGACCATTCAAGAAGCGGTCCGACGCTTTGGCAAACTGGTCATGCGGAGCGGTCTCAAGAAAGAAATGCGACGTCGCAAGTATTACGAGAAGCCCAGTGATATCAAGCGACGGGCCAGATTGCGGGCTCAGCGCAGAGCGCTGAAGAACCAGGCAGAGCGCTGAAGAACCAGATCTAGCGGGTTATCTTTGCCTGCCAGTCTCACTACGGTTAGTCATTGGTGTCCTGCTGCGCTGCTGCTATCGATGACTGTAGATTCTTTCTTAAATTGTCGGTCCAGCCACAAGACGACTCCGGCGGCGACCAGGGCACTAAGGATGACGGCGCCCGTTTGCAGGTTCAGGCTGGCTGGTAGCACGTTTTGATAATGCGAGATTTGATGTTCTCCGGTCCCCACCATGGTCTCGTGCTGGAAGGGCCAGAGCTTGTTGAGGGCTCCCAGCATGACGCCACAGAGAACAGACATGGTCAGTGGACGATGCGCTGCCAGCAGGTAACGGAGCAGTTTGCTAAAGGCAATTAGCCCTAACAGGCAACCGAGCCCAAAGGCGCTTAATTCCAGCAAGGTTGAGAAGGTGGCGGAGCCCCCGATCAGTGCCCGGGGGATAGCCGAGAGGTGTTCGTAGATGCCCAGGATCCAGAGAATCATGGCACCGCTAATTCCTGGCAAGATCATGGCGCAGATGGCGATGGCACCGCATCCAAACAGGTAGTGCAAGGAGGGTTCGGCGTGGTTGGCATTGTGCAGCGTGGTCAGCCAGAAGGAGATGGCAAGACCGAGCAGCGCCAGGCCCAGGCAGGTCTCTTGCTGCGGGCTGGATTGCCAGCGAATCATGCGGGCGACCAGCAGGGTGGAAGCGAGAATCATGCCAAAGAAAACGGCCAGCGTGAAAGGTCGTGTTTGAGGATCGCTTAGCAGGTAGTTGACGAGCGCGAGTGCGACGATTAACCCCACGGCAATGCCACTGGCCAGTCGCAGCAGGAATCCCAGGTGAATGCGTTCACTGGCCTGACGCCAGGCGCGCTGGCGGATCAGCTGCAGCCACTGGTAGTCACAATGACTGATGCCGGTAATTAGTTCATCGTAAACACCCAGTACCAGTGCCACGGTTCCTCCCGAGACGCCCGGTACCGCATCGACGCTCCCCATTAGCATTCCACAGATTACTTGCTGGGTGCCCTTCTGCCGCCTTGGATCGATCGGTTTGATTTCCTGGCTCATGACAGTCCTCGGCAGGTTTAAACTCTCTCGGAGAGGTCGACTCGCAGTGGTAAGTTACATGTCTGGATGGTTTTACGGTAGGTCAATCGTTTTGTTCAGTGAGTCGCGGGGACGAGGGGTTGGCGATTTAATGACGCTCGCTGCGGCAACTTGCCAAAAGTTAGTTGACCCCTTGATATGCAGTAGTACAATCACAGGCGCCGAGAAATGTTAAGAGACTCGCTTCGGTAGTAACAGCCTGGCATCCATTCACTTTTCTCACTGGTCTCATGTACCTACACAACTTCGGTCACACGGTTGAAGCCCAGGCGCCTGCGAATTTGAATTTGTTTCTGGAGGTTTTAGGGAAGCGCGCTGACGGATACCACGACTTGGAAACGCTCATGACGACAGTCGATACGTTCGACACGTTGCGATTTACAGCCAGTCGTGAAGCACCTCAACTTGAGCTTAGCTGTCGTTGGGCTTACGGTCAGCAAGTTGCTGGCCAGGGTGGTTTGGGTGACTTGCCCCAAGGACCAGATAATCTGGCCTGGCGGGCTCTAGATCGCTTGCGGGAAGCAGCTGGGTTACAGGTTGGCGGACAGCTTGATTTAGTGAAGAGGATTCCCTCTGCGGCAGGATTGGGCGGGGCTTCCAGTGATGCGGCAGCTGCCTTGCTGGCAGCCAATACCGCTTGGAACTTGAACTGGACACAAGCTCAGCTGAGTGAAGTTGCTGCTGAAATCGGTTCCGATGTACCGTTTTTCCTGGTTGGTGGACTGGCGGTCTGTCGGGGAAGAGGCGAACAAATCACTCCGCTACCGGTCGATCGGCAATTACATTTCGTAGTAGTTCGCCCGCCGGTGGGGATTTCGACCGCTGAGGCATTTTCCAAGTGCCAGGTTGTGGCGGATCCACAGCCAGTGCAAGACCTGTTGACTGCCTGGCATGAAGGAGATCGGAAGTCCTGGACAGCAGGTATGATGAATCGATTGCAACAGGTTGCGGAGAGCCTTTCGCCCTGGATTCGCCGGCTGGCTGAGTTATTTGACCGCTACTGTTTCCTGGGGCACCAGATGAGTGGTAGTGGATCGAGTTATTTCGGAGTTTGTCATCATGCCAGGCAGGCCCGTCGCCTGGCCGCAGTTTTTCGCAGCTTGAATGTTGGCCACGTGTTGTGTACCCGCTCATTGTCCGCGCGCCCGGTTTATTCTTCGTGAGGAGGATGGTCATGAAAATCACCGAAGTACGAGTGAAATTGACGGGCAATTCCGAAGATCGCCTGCAGGCATTTTGCTCGATTACCTTTGACGATTGTTTTGTCGTTCGTGATTTGAAGGTGATCGAAGGGACCCACGGTCCGTTTGTTGCCATGCCGAGTCGGAAACTAACAACTCACTGCAAGAAATGTGGATTCAAAAATCACTTGCGCTCCAGTTTCTGTAACAAGTGTGGCGCCCAACTTAAGCACGAGGAAGTTGACCGCGATCCAGACGGCCGTAGTAAGCTTTACGCAGATATTGCTCATCCGATTAACACGGATTGCCGTGAACTCATTCAGACCCGGGTGATCGAGGCTTACCA
>JAYGDG010000722.1:0-20013 GCA_046583015.1 Pirellulaceae bacterium
AACCCAATCGCCAGACCAATCAGCAGTCCAATCGTGACTATCACGATGACGATCGTCCAAAATTCGCTTAGTGGAAGAATCATGTTCATGGGTTTCTCACCTAAATAGTAGAGATCGCTTCAATACTGCGACTCGGCTATAACTCGACCGGACTGCCACCAGCCCCTGATTTTGCTTGCCGAGTGCAAGTATTGAAGCGATCTACTATTTAGGTGAGAAACCCATGAACATGATTCTTGCACTAAGCGAATTTTGGACGATCGTCATCGTGGTACTCACGATTGGACTGCTGATTGGCTTGGCGATTGGGTTCAGCTATTTTCGCCTCTGGATCCAATGCTGGTTAACGCAAGCACGGATTGGCATTTTTGACTTAATCGGTATGACGTTTCGAAAGGTTGACCCGCGTATTATCGTTCGCAGTAAGATCATGGCTGTGAAGGCGGGTATTTATGATGACAGCGGTGTTACTTGCAGCGCATTAGAGGCTCATTATCTCTCTGGTGGCAATGTGCCACTGGTGATTCGCGCCATGGTCGCTGCTCGTAAAGCCAAGACAATCGCAGTGACGTTTCGAGAAGCGTCCGCCATCGATTTAGCTGGCCGAGATATTCTCGAGTCGGTGCAGACCAGTGTTTATCCCAGGGTGATCGACTGTCCGGCCAAGGAATCTGCCAAGCGAACGCTCGATGCGGTGGCTAAGAATGGAATCCAGTTAAAGGTCAAGGCACGGGTAACGGTTCGCGCCAACCTTCAGCAGTTGATTGGTGGAGCAACCGAAGAAACAATCATTGCACGTGTTGGTGAAGGGATTGTTAGTGCAATCGGATCGTCAGACAGTCATAAAGCGGTACTCGAGAATCCCGACCTGATTTCAAAAGCTGTGCTGGCTCGTCGGTTGGACTCGCAAACCGCCTTTGAAATTGTTTCCATCGATATTGCTGATATTGATGTTGGAGACAATATTGGTGCTCGGTTGCAAGCCGATCAGGCTGAAGCCGATACACGTGTTGCACGGGCTCGTGCCGAAGGTCGTCGTGCAATGATGGTTGCTTCTGAACAGGAAGAAATTGCCAGTATTGAAGAGAGTCGGGCAGAACTGGTGAAAGCAGAAGCAGAAGTCCCCAAGGCCATGGCGGCTGCCTTCCGATCCGGGAAACTGGGGATTCTGGACTACTACAAGTTGCGGAACGTGCAGGCAGATACCGATATGCGGTCGGCGATTTCGAAAATGGACAGTTAACCGTCTTGGCAGTGAGTACCCATGGCTGGAAACATTGAAGACTTCTTACGGCGAGCCATTCAGCAGAAGCTCGGTAAACGTCTCGAGGAAGTGGAGATTCTTCCCGCTGGAGAGGTGCAGCAGCCACCGGCAGCCAAAGTCCATGAGCTTGCTCAACTGGGCGTTGCCCAGCACGTAACGGACCATCTCGATACAACTGAGTATGCAGACCGCGCCTCGCACCTGGGTGAAGAAGTGGGTGAGGCGGACGAACGCCTGGAAGAACATCTGCACGAGGCTTTCGACCACAAGCTTGGTACTCTCAAACATGAGGACTTAGATCCGTCCACGGACGAGAAGTCGTCAGAAAGTTCCCTGCAGGGGTTGCAGCAGTTGTTGCGATCCAAGTCGGCACTTCGAAATGCAATTATTCTCCGGGAAATCATCGACCGTCCGGACCATCGCTGGTAACCGTCTGTTGATCCGAATTCGAATGTTGTGAGCGGGCGTATTCATGTAGCTTTCTTCGTGGTACTAGAACCCAAGGACTGACGTCATGAGTCAAATTGTAGTTGAGCCCGGTACGACAAGAATCGGCTGGATTGGAACGGGCGTGATGGGATCGAGCATGTGCGGCCATCTTATGACAGCTGGTTTCTCGGCGACTGTTTATAATCGTAGTCGTGAAAAAGCGGATGAACTCGTTGCTCAAGGCGCTCAATGGGCAGACAGTCCACGGGCGGTAGCCGAGCAGAGTGATATCATTTTCACGATCGTGGGATTTCCCGCGGACGTTCGCACAGTCGTCCTCGGTGAAGATGGCTGCCTGGCAGGTGGTGAAGCCGGAAATGTTCTGGTTGACATGACTACCAGTGAACCGTCCCTGGCCGTGGAAATCGCTGAGGCCGCGGAAGCGAAGGGTATGCACAGTGTGGATGCCCCGGTTTCCGGTGGCGACGTGGGCGCTAAGGAAGCCCGCCTGTCGATCATGATCGGGGGTGACAAGGACGTGGTTGATGCCCTGCAGCCCTGCTGGCAAGCGATGGGAAAAACTATTGTGCATCAAGGAGGACCGGGCGCCGGGCAGCATACTAAGATGGTCAACCAGACTCTGATTGCGACCAATATGATTGGTGTTTGTGAAGCGCTTTTGTATGGTCACCAGGCCGGTCTGGATTTGCCCACGGTGATGGAATCGGTCGCTTCCGGGGCTGCCGGTAGCTGGTCCCTATCGAACCTGGGAACCCGCATCATTGACAATAATTTCGATCCAGGATTCTTCGTGGAACATTTTATCAAAGATATGGGAATTGCCCTGGATGAAGCAAAACGGATGGGACTGTCGTTGCCTGGTTTGGCACTAGCCCATCAACTCTATTTGGCCTTGCAGGCCCAGGGACATGGTCGCGACGGGACCCATGCCCTGGAACTCTCGCTGGCTCAAATGGCAGGTGTAGACTGGAAGAACCGTTGACCTCCCGTTCCATTGCTGGGACTGCCTTTGTTACGATGGGAAGTAACAACAGTTGCTTTTCCTCGGTTTGATACTTGGATGGAGAACCCACGTGGGCAGTAAGAAGACTGGTAAGGGTCGTCGCAAGGTTGGTCGTAAAAAACGGCGTAATCGAGCGAAAATCCGCCACCGCAAGAAATAGACTAATCGGTTTGCGAGTGGCTACTAAATCCTCTTTGGGATTATCAGTACCTACCTCGAGTCGTGCTGCCGAACGGTTGGACGAATCAGATGCAGATCTCTTTTCAGGGGTATACCGACAGGAGTTGAAAACTGCTCATCCTGTTATGCGCGATGGCTCCGCACAGCACTTAAACCCAAATTGTTTGTCGATTCAGGTAAAATAGCAACATCTACAAACACCGGTTTGAATGGGTACGAGAGACTTTTCTTTCCGTGCCCTGGGAAGCAAGGAAGGAGTCCCCCGTGCGGCTCTCGGGTCCATACAAATCGGCTTTGCACTTTCAGGGCAGAAAGTTCGCACCTACAACCCCTGACTTTTGGAAACGTCACGCGCACGACTGATGAAACCCCTGCGAATTTCCCGAGCCGACCGTCAGATCGAAATCGTTCGCAACCCTTACGGGATTCCCCATGTGCAGGGTGAGGATTGGCTCGATGCGGTTTACGGACTGGGTTACATGCATGCCACCGATCGAGGTACCCAGCTGCTGTTTGCTCGCAGCATTGCTCGCGGGACGGCCAGCAGAGATATCAGTAATCGTCCTGAATTGTTTGAAACAGACTGTTTTTTTCGTCGTGTTGGTCTGCACATGCATCTGCAGCGCGAAGTCGAGTTATTGGATGATGAAGCTCGTCAGCAGTTAGAAGTCTACAGTGCGGGGGTCAACGAGGGGTTACAGAAACTGGGCCGGTCGTTGCCCATGTGGGCGACCGGTTTTCGTCCCCAATCTTGGAGCATCCAGTCCTCGTTGCTGATCGGTAATTTGTTAAGTTTTGGTGGTTTAGCGGTCAGCCGGTTACAGAACGAACGACTGCTGATGGAGTTGATTCATGCCGGGGTTAGCGATGTCGCTTTACGAGAGATGTTTGCTCCCAGGTTAGATGATGTTGATTTTGATCTGCTGCGCCAGGTTCGTATGAGTAACCGGCTGTCGGATGAAGCCATGGAACTGTTAACCGATTTGCCGCGACTTGCCGGTAGTAACGCTTGGGCAGTGTCACCCGAGCGTAGCGCAAGTGGCCAGGCATTACTGGCTTCTGATCCCCATCTGGAAATCAATCGACTGCCGGCGATTTGGTACGAGGCCGTGTTACGCTGGGGAGACGAGTATGTGATGGGCGCTACCTTACCCGGTTGTCCGTTGTTTCCCGTCGCGCGTACCAATCGCCTCGCCTGGGGCGTGACTTACATGAAAGGGGATACGACCGATTTTTTTGTCGAAGATTGTCGACTGGGGGGTGCCAACGGCTGGCAGTATCGTCGCCAGGACCAGTGGCACGACTTTCAATTGCGTCGAGAAGCGATACAGCGTAAGGGAACTGACCCAGCCACCTTGCTGGTACTGGAGAATGACCAGGGGACCTTGGAGATGGAGTTGGGACAATTGAGACCCGGCTATCATCTCTCTTGTTGTTGGACAGGACGCCAGCCCGGTTACGGAGAGGCCCTGGCAGTTTGGCTGAGAGTGATTGCCAGCCCCAGTGCTGCCGAAGCGATGGATGTGGCACGTGAATGTCCGCAGCCGACACTCTGCTGGGTCTTTGCTGATGTCGAGGGACACATTGGATTGCAGGGCTGTGGTCGCTTTCCCAAGCGGGGCAATGACCAAATCGGCCTGGCTCCCATCCCGGCATGGGATCCTGCTAACCACTGGCAAGGAAATCTTGATAGCGGGATCTTGCCACGCTATTACGATCCGCCAGCAGGTTTTGTGGCGACAGCCAACGAGGAATTTAATCCGGTCGATGGCCCGATGCTGATGGCTCACCCGTTACCGGATTACCGCAAGCGAAGAATTGACGAACGCCTGGAAGAATTACCGCAAGCCACCCTGGAAGATATGCAGCAGCTGCAATATGACGTTTTGAGCCTCCAGGCCCGTGACCTGCTGGAGATTTTCTTGCCTCACCTGCCTGACGGTGAGATCAAGAACCAGTTACAGAAATGGGATTGCCGTTATACGCCTGAAAGCGTGGAGGCAACCTGGTTCTTGAGGCTTTACCGCAACGTGATGATGGAAATGATGGGTAACGAACATGGCATTGGCTGGCGACGGATGCTCTATCTCAGTTCGCGTGCCGGCTATTCCACCATGGTGCTGACGGCGGCCGATCGGCTGCTGACTAAGGAGCAGAGCAGCTGGTGGGAAGGGAAAAGTAAAGCAGAAATGATTCGCCGGGCAGGTGAACGCCTGGAGAAGGACGCTCCTGAGCCCTGGTCGGAAGTGGGGTTCTTTCATTTCGCGGATCGTTTTTTCGGCAATCAGCAAGTGGGCCGCTTGCTGGGCTTCAAGAGTCGACGCTACGTAATGCCCGGCAATCATGCGACACCTTTTCAGGGACATGTGATGCAGACGGCAACTCGCGAGACAACGTTTGCACCCTCCTATCACCTGGTGACTGACCTGGGAACGGAGGTCGCCTGGACAAATCTTCCCGGTGGCCCCAGCGAAAGTCGTTTTTCCCGTTACTACAAGAACGATCTTGCTCGCTGGTTCACCGGTACCTACAAACCCCTGACGGCCGATCCATCATGTGACCCGGATGAGGACTAGTCTTGCTGCTTCTTGTCGCCAGAGTCAGCTGGATCGGGGGGCGGAATCTTGGGCAGAAATGTCACTTTACGCGCCACCAGGTCGTAACGCGTCTTGGCAGGGTACGAACCGTGATCCGGTTTTCCCGCCACCGGCGGCTGTCTCCAGTCGTAGAGATGGACTTGTCCCTTTCCCCAGACTTCTCCCTGGCTCCCCTGGACCAGCAAGGCCGTTGATTCGTCGATTCCAATGCCCAGCAATTCGGGATGGGCTTTCATGACAGCTGTCATGTCCGAAAATCGTTTTCGTTGAGCAAAGTGCTGGTCAATCGCGACACCTGGCAGGAATCCGAAACCGCGTTCATAACCAGCTGCCATCATGTCGCGGTTAGTCAGTGGGCTTCCGCGGACCAAGTACTGGGCCTGGATCGAAGCACCAGCAGAACTGCCCCCGATGACGCCACCGCGCTCCAGGACCGCATGGATCAATGGTAAGGCGGACGTATTCTCGTAAGCGTCGACAAATCGCCACTGGCGTCCACCACCAAACCAGATGCCTCCTGCCTGCTTGAGGAGTTTTGCCGCCTCTGCCGATTCGACATCAGACCGCTTGCGAGCCCTCAGGACTTGCACGTTACGGGCCCCCGCTTCCTCGAAGTATTTTTGACCGACTTGTTCCGGCAGCGGATCCGTTTGAGCGGTGGGGAGTACGACGATCAGCGCAGCGGGTCCTCCGGCTAACTCGATGAATCGTTTTCGAATAGGCATTGGCAACCCGCCACCACCAACAATCACCAGTGATCCGGCAGCGACTCGGGCTGGAGGCAACGTCTTCGGTGGAAAGACTGGATCCTGGCGATCACGGGCAGCTCGACGCAGGGCAGTTAAATCCAAACGTTGCCCGCCAGTTACCTGGCGTTGCAGGGCAGGTTTTGTCTTGGATGCGGCCAGGCAGACCGTGACACTGGAACGGCCCAGCACCTTGATAAGGCGGCCCTGGACAAGAAGCGCAGTCCCTTCGTCAATTCCCAGTCCCACCTTAAGAGGATGCTTGCTAACGGCACCGAGGAGCCGGGGTTGTCTCTTACGAGCCAGGAAATGTTGATCAATGATCGTCCCGGGTAACAGGTCGAATCCTTCTTGTAACTCGGCCACATCGCTTCCACGAGCGATCATCAGGCGCGATTGAATAGCAGCACCGGCCGAACTGCCTCCCACCACGCCACCTCGTTTCAAGAGGGCAGTTAATTCCTTTTCGACAGCCGTATCGAGGTAGGCTGCTGAGAGCCGCGATTGTGCTCCACCCAGAAACCAGACACCCGTCGCCTTTGTTAACGGCTTAATGAACTCTGCCTTGTTGGCCTCGTCGCGTGAACGGGTGTGTAATAATGTCAGCGAAGCGGGCTTATGCTGTTGCCACGATTCAAGCAGTGGTGCGGTATCTTCCTGGTCAGCACGAATCGATGCCGTGGGGATGATGACCAGGTGGGCCTGCTCGCCGCCAGCCAGCTTGATGAACTGGTCGATGATCTCCGGGGGAAGCTTGCCTCCACCAGCGATAATCAGTGACCCCTGGATACCCTGTGGATCGATCCATGCATCAACCGGTTCGGCAGCCTGGCTGGCTGCAGAGCAGGCGACCGCGATTAAAGCGAACAGAACCAGTATCACCCGCCAGCGGCAGTGGGCGGTTCGATAACAGAGCAAATTCATGAAAGCATCCTTATCAGGTCGGATCAGCCAGGTGTATCAGTCGGCATTTATTCTGCCTTGATTTGTGATGGGTAACAAGCTGTTATCCAGCGGCAGAGCCCGTTTGTCAGTGTTTGGTCGCCATTGATGAGGACGACTTGTCATTCCCGCAGAGCCCGTTCTCCCGCTTCGAGAACTTCTACGATGCGATCGATATCGTAGACACAGCCTCCCCAGGTTCCTCCGCTCGCATTTTGTAGAGCAGCCCACAGACGCGTGTCATCCGGCAGTTCGCTGTCCGGCTGGAGGTCGGAACGGACAGCCCGTTGCTCCAATACGCCGGTTCCCTGTTCGGCGCCAAATTCTTCGTCTCCTTCACCGATCAGGTTCACCGAGCCGACCAGGCCGTGGCGATCGATGACAATTTCAATCAAGTCGCCGTCGCGAACTTTACCAATCGGACCGCCGGCGAGTGCCTCGGGTCCCACGTGACCAATGCAGGCACCCGTACTGACGCCAGAGAAGCGGGCATCGGTTAGGACGGCCACCTCTCGCCCCCAGGGCAAGAACTTGAGGGCTGCCGTAATCTGGTAAGTTTCTTCCATGCCTGCTCCCAGTGGGCCGCGACCGATCAGTACGAGGATGTCACCAGCCTGCAGCGGAGCATCGGTTTGTCCCTTGATCGCTGCGATGGCATCACGTTCGCGTGTAAAAACTCTCGCCGGTCCTCGCTTGCGGTAAACCCCGTCGTCGTCAACAACGGCCGGATCAATGGCAGTCGCTTTGATGACTGAACCTTGTGGGGCCAGGTTGCCGACTGGAAAGCAAACGGTACTGGTCAGCCCTTTTTCCCTGGCACGCTTTGGTGGGATAATAACATCATCCGGATCAATGCCGTCTTCGGCTTTCAATCGCTCCCGCAACTGGCTTCGCCGGGCGGATGTTTCCCACCACGCTAAGATGTCACCTAGTCGTTGCCCGCTGACGGTCAGTGCCTCGAGATCCAACAAGTTCATGTCGCGCAGGTGGAGCATGATTTCGGGAACACCGCCCGCCAGGAAGAGTCGGATGGTGGGATGATTTTCCGGGCCGTTTGGCAAAACATCAACAAATCGTGGTACCGATCGATTGATTTTATTCCAGTCATCGACCGTGGGCCGTTCCAGGCCGGCGGCAAAAGCAATGGCCGGAATGTGCAATAGCAGGTTCGTGGAGCCACCGCAGGCGGCGTGGACAACCATCGCGTTTTGTAGTGATGAAGGAGTGAGAATATCGCGCATGGTAAGCTTAGCCTGGCTAAGTTTGATCAGCGCTGCAGCACTGGTGGTTGCTGTTTGCAGCCAGATACTTTGTCCACTGGGTGCCAGGGCGGCATGGGGAAGCGTGATGCCAAGGGCTTCGGCAACCACTTGACTGGTGGCAGCCGTTCCCAGGAACTGGCAGCCACCGCCAGGCGTCCCACAGGCTGCACAGCCAGCGGCGGCGGCCTCTTCCAGGGATATTTCACCATGCACATAGCGACTGCCAATGCTCTGAACCTTCCCTGCATCTTCTCCCTTGATCGGCGGCAATGTCACGCCGCCGGGCACAATGATTCCCGGTAAGTTTGAGGATCCAGCCAGTGCCAGCATCATGGCTGGCAATCCCTTGTCACAGGTGGCCACACCGAGTAAACCCTCCCGGGTGGGCAAGGAACGGATAAGTCGTCGCAGTACGATGGCGGCATCGTTACGGTACGGCAGACTGTCAAACATGCCGGTGGTACCCTGGGTGCGTCCGTCACAGGGATCAGAGCAGTAGGCCGCAAAGGGAACGGCTCCCTGTTGCTTCAAGTACTGGGCGGCTGCCCGCACCAGCAGACCGACTTCCCAATGACCGGTGTGATAGCCGAGTGCAGTTGGTGAGCCATCTTCGTTACGCAATCCTCCCTGGGTACTGAGAATCAAATACTGAGGTCCCAGCAGTTCTGCCGGTATCCATCCCATGCCGGCGTTTTGTGTCATGCCAAACAAATCACCACTGGACCAGTTGCGCAACATGTCGTCGGTCAGTGGCAGGGCCCCGGCAGGTCCGTCTGCCTTGGTTTGTACCTGGAACCCTTCCGAGGCATCAGGTTCTAATTGTTGCAGCAGGTTTAGATCAGTTGGTTGAGAGGATGTCATGTTGTTTCTTCTTCTTGTTTATTAATACGAGACTCAAAACTCCATTTGACGATAGCTGCTAACACGACCGGCAAGCCAATGCTGACGGCCAGCGCTAAGGGGAGCCATTGGTGCTTTTCAGCGATTTCTCCAAAGACGGAGTAAGCAATTGCCAATCCCAGGTTACTGAGCAACACGGGAACCAGGAAGCGTTGCCAGCTTAACCTCTGCATGCCCATTAACAATACACTGGCTTCTGCCAGCACGGGAACACCACGGCAGAGGATTAAAACACTGGGCCCACAGCGTTGTGTCAGATCTTCCGCGCGGGCCAGGTCTTTACCGGCAGTAAATTTCAAGGCGAAGGCTTGTCCAAAATATCGCGCCAGGCAGAATCCCAGCACGGCTCCCAGGCCCATTCCCAGCCAGGAGGTGATGGTTCCCCAAAAAATACCCAGCTTGGCCCCACCAAAGGTGCAGACCACACTGGCCGGAATGGGAAGAAAGATATCTGAGCAGAGCAGGGCGATGATCAGTAGCGACGAATCGCGACTCGAGAGTTGCACCTCGACCCACTCCTGGAGAAGATCTCCAAACAGCAGGAACGGGATGACGGGGATGAGCAGCACGAAGCTGATCATCAGAATTGGGCGTAACAGGCTACCCATGCTGACGGTTTCACCAAGCGGGAACAAAGGGCCGAAAGACCAGGTGGTTTGCTCATCTTGCACCATGTGCAGAGATTTTTCCACTAGTCCACGGGGTTTCCGCTATTTTTCAGCTGGTTGCCAGCTGCAAAATCCCGCTGGGGGCTGTCGAACGGGCCTGCCTGCTCAAACTTGCTCGTCAACAAGTTCTTCCTGGGCCTCTTCGCGTTCTGACTCTTCGTATTCTGACTCTGCTTCTAATCGTTGCAATGTTGTTCTTAAGGTAACGTATCGTTTCATGAGACGGCGTGATCGTTGTTCGCTGCGCACTAATCGCTTCTCCCCAGGTTAGGTGTCTGTCGTGATTCGGACTGGCTTGCGCCAGTGACGAGATCGGGCATCCATGACAGCGACAGAGAGTAATGATTAAGAGTTTGAATACTGATGAATAGTTCCTCTTCATCAGCACTTCGTCGAACATGTGTCTTTTACATCGAGCCAACTCTAAAACAGACTTGAAAGAAACAACTCTCTTTATGACATCGCGATCCTTTGAGATGTGACATGTTTGGATTGTTTTGATCATGCGGAACGGAATGTTCGCAAGGCGAATGAGACGAGCGCTAGCAGGGACAAAAAAGTACTTGATCGATGAACAACGAATATCAATAACTGTTTGCCAATGCATTCGCGGCGAGCTGGCCAGGTACGACATCGATCATCCAGCGCCGACACGATGTCCTAAGATGATCGCTTTCAAGGAGTTCTGTTTTGATGTCCGGTTGTAACGGATTTTCGTTAGCGATTGTTCATCACCGGTCCGTTGTTAGTAACTCTGAATATCAATTGACGTTACGTCTGTTGTTTGAATGTTCTTGCCTGTTGAATGATGGGTAACATCAGTGGTGAGTGATTTAAGCGTGTTACAACCGGTGCAAATGTTAGCAGGCGCAGATCACGAACTGAGTTCTTTAGCGGGGCAAAAATTATTTATGGTCGTTAAGTTGTTGTGGTACCAATGGTCTCGGCAAGATCCTGGTAGAGCAACTGAAAACAGTATCAGTTTGATCGATGGGGCTGGCCGATAAAATCACTACCGAAGGAAACTCTCACTCTGGTGAACCCTTCGATTGAATGTGTGGTTACTCCCAACACAATCAACCCCGAGAGGATTTCTCCCAATCTTTATTTCCTCCCTGTCTACTTAACGAGGTAATTCTGCATATGATCACTCCTGCCCCTAAACTGCAAGATCTTGACCAATTACGTAGCTTTGTGAACGGAACCTTGTGCCAAAATGGTCAATTAGAGGTTGGAGAATTTGAGATGACAGAGCGGTTGTTGACACGAGCCAATGATCCCTGCGGAATGTACTTCTGTGTTCACGGGCCTCGTAGTGTCAAACTGACAGCGATCTGGGAAACCGACAACAATCGTGTGCTATTTTACGATTGTGCCGGTGAGCGATTTCTTGAGTCACCAGTTGGTAACCGAAATCGGCTGACGGAAGATCTTTGTCACGAGCGGGCGCGCGTCGTGGATGCGGGCTAAATCGGTTCTCCGCAGTTAGCGGCAGCATAACCGCAAACTAAAACCGAACAACGGAGGGATGGCAGCCTGCAATTCTCGGATCGCCTTAACCGAAAATGTCCGCGGCTCAATTCCCAGCTCCCGTTGGAGTGGTTGCTGCTCACCGTAGAGTCCATCCACCAGCATCTGAAGCTGCGCTGGTGTGGAGAGAGGGTTCTTGCTCAACCGGTTCATGACAGAGACCGCCAGTCGTTGAAGCCAGATCGGTGTCGGCAGTACGTACAGGTTTAAGGCAGTAGCTTCGGCTACTCGACGAACCACTTCTTTCAGAGCAAGCCGTTCCGGACCGACTACGTCATAGCTTTTCCCGATTGCGATCTCCTTCTCCAGGGCGGCCACGACCGAGGCCGCAACATCCCGCACATCGACGGGCTGGAGAATCGAATTGCCCCGTCCAACCACCGGGAAAACAGGAAAGAAGCGGATCATTTTGACAAGGTGAGAGATCATGTCGTCTCCCCGACCGTAAATGACCGCTGGCCGAAGAACTGTAAAATCGAGCCCGCTTTCTCGTACCATCTCTTCGGCGAGCCATTTGGTATGGTGATAGGGGAGACGAGGGTCCGGTCTGCTGGCAACGACACTGATATGAATGAATCGTTGAATCCCACAACTGTGAGCAGCATCAATGAGTCGACGTGTAACGTCGACATGGACTTTCTTGAAACTCTGGCTCCCCGCTGCCCGTTTGATACCAACCAGGTTGACAATGGCGTCACATTCTCGGATTTTTTCCAGGGGTAGATCATCTTCTGTAAGATCGCAGGCGATGAACTCACAGCATTCTTCTTCCGGCAGTCGGCGAGATAACGCCAGCACCTCGTGCGAATGGCGGCTCAACGCCTTTAGAACATGACTTCCCAGAAAACCACTAGCACCGGCAACAAGAATTTTCATCGAGAAACGAGACCTCCAGGTTTTGAATTATCAACAATGAGTTTGACCAGGCGACTAAGCTATTAGTACCGCAGAGAAGTATTTCCCTTAACAACCTTTTGTTTCCGGCCCCAGTTTGCAAAGTTAAGGTAAACCGTTAGGTTGAAATGGCATTCTGCGAGTTCCGATTGCCAGTTTCTTTTGGTGATGATGTCGCGGTGGGATTAGGGAATCTTATTTGCCATGAATTCAGTGGACATCGACCTCAACGAGATCCAAGCGCTGACTTTTGATCTGTTTGGAACGGTGCTGGATTTGGCCGGCAGTTTAACTCCCTTCATTGCGGAATTCTTGCAGCCTCGGAAAACAGATCTGTCTGCAGATCAGTGCTGGTCTCAGTGGCGCGCCCGGCAGCGGATTGAACAGTACCAGGACACGATCATGATGTTGGGTCACAGTGGTTACCTGGAGACGGCCCGTCGGGCACTCGTCCATACATTGCAGTCTAATCACATCGAAGCAACTACGACTGAAGTCGACCAGTTAATGGAAGCCTGGATGAAGTTATCACCGTTTCCCGAGGTCACCGAGGCCTTAGAACGACTTGGCCAGCGGTATCGGCTGGTGGTGTTGTCCAATGGAAATCGTTATTTCCTGGATCACCTGGTTGAAAATCGCATCGAGGCAACGTTTGATGAGGTGGTTTCGGTCGACGTGATGGGAGCTTTTAAACCCCATCCGAGTGTTTATCGACGTACGGCACGGATTCTGGACCTGGATGTGCAGCAGTGCCTCATGGTGTCGGCCAATTCATTCGATGTGCTAGGTGCTAAAACATGTGGATTACGTGCTGCCTTTGTGAACCGACTGCAAGTTCCCTACGAAGATTCACCACTGGTTCCCGATATCACGGTCGATGATTTTAACGGCCTGGCAGCAGCGCTGCTGTAAAGAACCGGCATGGCAAGCGGTTGTTGATGTTCCGCAGGTGACATGAGTTTTTCCAGGAGACCATTGAACGATGACCGTGGCTAACCAGCATACCCAGCGTTACGACAACGGCCGGGATTTGTTTCAGAGCTTGTTGTTCAATAATCCTCATCGCGTCATCAAGTACCTGGTGCGCAACGAGACTGGCGACCTGGTAGATCGCGCCGACCAGAACGCACCGGTACGGCGACTTTACGAAACGGAAGCCTCTGCAGAGCATAGCTGCCTGCAGACGATTCAGTTTGTTCATCACATGTTGATTCCACCGGGAGGCCGTCACGTTCATGAATTGCACATCCATCCAGATGCCGAGGAACTGGTGGTGGTCACCGAAGGCAGCGGACTGGCAACTGTTGCCGGAGAGCAGCACCAGGTCCAGGCCGGTGACGTGATCTATATCCCTCCCAGTGCTGAACATGAAGTAAGCAATACGGGTGACGTGCCGCTGGGGGTACTCTTTATCAACGTGCCGACCGGCCCCGGGTTGGAGAATCTTGGGCAGGCACAATAGTTTCTTCAGTCAACAATTTGTTGACCGGATAGTGCTGGCGCTGGTGAACTAAGATGGCTGTTCCTGGAGGAATTCCATCAAGGGCTGTCCTGTAAATTCCTGGTATCCCTCGATCTGCCGGGTTTCCAACACGCTGAAAAAACGGTCGTAAACGGTTGCCCGCTCATGTTCCAGGGGCGTGGGGCAATAGCAGACCTCGCTCCACCTGACGATGCCGCCTTGGTCAACCACCGCTCGTTGCATCGAGGCGACGATCTCATTGCCATCCGGTTTTTGACTGGCAATGGTACCGTCGGTAAGCAGCTGCAGGAATTCAGTTGACTTGTTGCTTAAGAGCTGTCCGCTAACGGCATAATGCATGATCATACTCCGGGGACGGGTCGGTGGTGCGAGGATTTTTCCAGGGGTTGATCCAACCGGCTGAGTATAGTGTAGAAGGCTGTTGCTTGTTGATTCCCAGGGATTGTTTTCACCGAGATCTGTTTTGCCTGGCCGGGAAGCAGTAGGATGGAATTCGCGGACAGGTTTCGCGAGAGTCCGATCCTGTTGTCGAGTACCTGACATGCTTAAACCATTTGCCCCGGGCTATTGCCGATCATGGATTGGTTGCTTAGTGATTTGGCTGAACCTGGCCATTTCGCCCCTCTTTAGCCAGCCCGCACCGGAGTTGGCTCCCAATGTTGTGGTTAATCCCGCCGGGGCAACTTATGATTCGCACCCTGCTGCAGTAGTCTACCCGGATGGAACGACTTGGGTCGCCTGGCACGCTTACCGCAACAGCCGCGACCAGGTTCTGCTGCGCCGTGTTGCTGCCGATGGGAAGTTGGGTCAGATCCAGACGGTGAGTGATCAGGGGGTAGCTCATAGCCCACCGCAGCTGGTTCAATCGGACCAGTCTCACCTGTGGGTCATCTGGTCTGCTCACATTGCTGGCCGCTGGTCAATTCAAGCTCGCAGGTTTAAGCAAGGCCGGGGAGAACCGCCTGTGACGGTCTCCTCGCAGGAGATGGATGCAATTTATCCGGCAGTTGTGAAGGTCGATCATCGGCAACTGCTGGTTTGCTGGAGTGGTTTCCAGTCAGGTCGTTTTCGAATTTACGGTCGCCTTCGACAGGGTGACGCCTGGCAGGATACGGAGGCCTTGTCGCCGGCAACCGACGATGCCTATCGGCCCGCGCTCAGTGCCGGGTCATCCGGAAACCTGTGGCTGTTCTGGGATCGGTATCGTCAGCCGCGCTATGCCATCATGGGACGCCAGCTACTTCCCCAAACCGGACCGGTCGAAATGATCTCCGCGGCAGACCGTCATGCCCTCTGTCCAACAGCGTTGGCGACCGATCAGGGCCTTCACGTGGCCTGGGTCGACAAACAGGATGTCATGGGAGGGCCGGGCGTTGTCAGTCAAATGCATACCTTGCGCGTGGCCCACCATACGCCCAGCGGCTGGAAACTAGTCCGTGACGAATCCGGGCGAGCGGCTGGTGCCGAGTTGACGCAGGGATTGATGGCTAAAATCAAACCCCTCCCGGTCGCTACTGGCGGCTACCTGGGCCGGCGGACGGCGCCCATGCTGGTTGAAAAGGGATCAGCGGTCTGGCTGCTGTGGGAGCGAAAAACAGATCACCGCGGGAGCACCCCGAATGTGGTAGGCGATTTATTGGGCCGACCGATTCGCAACGGCCAGTGGCAGGAGCCGATTCTCTTACACCATGGCCGACTCGATTATCACCTTGCACATGGTTCCCAGTCACCGCCTCATCAGCTGGTCGCACTGGCATCGGAACTGCCCCGTCAGCAGCGACGTGTTTATCATCGCCAGTTGATTGATTTGGCACAGACCAAGCCGTTGGTGCAGCAGTCCTGGACGGGCTGGAAGCCAGCGAAGTTACCCCTTGAAAGTGAAATGACCAAGCGGGCTCAGTTAGCGGTAGGGAAAAAGCGTTACCAGTTGTACTGGGCAGACATGCATTGTCACAGTGGTTTGACCGCGGATGCCGAGGGAGAACACGATGAGTTGATGGTTTACTCGCGTGACCGGGGTCGACTGGACGTGGTCGTTTTTACCAACAATGATTTCATCTATGATGTTCCACTGACCCAGTACGAATATGTTTTGGGTAACTTCTTTGCCAGTTGTTTTTCGAAATCGCGGCGATTTATCTCGTTACCCGGTTATGAATGGACCTCGCGGGTGCCTGGTGTTGCCGGGGCACTCGATTCGGATTCGGCTAACTATACCTGGCCTTACAAGAACAAGTCGTACCCCAACCATCGCAGCGTGATCTATCCACCGACCGGTGGTCCAGCAGTTCGTTACCATGAAGTTCACAACAGTATCGATACGCTCAACAAGGCCGTTTCGCGTGCCGGTGGGATCACCTTTACCCAGCATGACCGGTTTCGAACGTCCGGCCATGCCGTGGAAGTAGGGATGGAGTTGACATCTGGCTGGCGCAATTATATTGCCCGCGTCCCCGATCTGTTTCATGATCCGTTGAAGGCAGGTGCCCGCCTGGGATTTGTTGCCAATGGTGATACGCACCGTCGGGCACCCGGATTAAGTGGTGCACTGACCGGTATTTACGCCAGGGAGCTGACGGTCGAGGCTATTTTTGAGGCGCTCCGTAATCGTCGCTGTTTTGCTACCAACGGTTCACGAATTCTTGTTGATGCCCGCGCCAATGGCACCTTCATGGGGCAAGATGTTATGCTCAACGGTGACGTCGTGAAGCTAACGCTACACAGCATTGGAACGCGGCCGATTGTCTCGGCGGTTTTGATTCGCGATGGCGAAGAGATCAAGCGATTTTCTGGTAACGGCAAGCGAGAGATTAAATTGTCCTATCGTGATCAAAAACTTTCCAGCGGCACTCACTGGTACTATTGGCGGATTAGCCAAGCGCAAGATGCACCCGTACTGCCCGGCAACATGATGGCTGCCTACGGGCACCTGGCCTGGTCGACGCCCAACTGGGTGATCGTTCCAGAACATAAACCTTAGCATGCAAAAGGACTCACGATGTTTCGAATCCAAATTGTTTTGCTGGTAGTCTGCTCTCTCTTGATCCAAGCATCCGCAGTCGGACAGGCACCACAGCCCGTGCGAACCTGGAAGGATGCCACGGGACAGTTCAGCATTGAAGCGGTCTTTGTTCGTCTTCAAGCTGGCCAGGTGGTATTGCGACGTGCGAACAAGCAGGAGGTCATGGTTCCACTGGCTAAGTTGAGCCTGGCGGACCAGCAATATGTACGGAAACTGATGCCTCCCGTGCCCCGCCAAACCGATGGCAGGCTGGATAACAACTTGAAATGTGTTGACCTTTCCGACATGAAGGGCCAGTTGCCACTGGACGTGGTAAGCAGTAAGAAGATCCTGGTGCGCTCGGAAGCTTGGGAATATAGCACTTGGAAGCCGGAGGCGAGAAAAGACGACACGGTCGGTTATCCCTCGATGGTGCATAATGATCGAGGTAAGAATCCTGATGGCAAATACTACCTCTACTATGCGCACCACGATCCGACGTCGGGGATTGCCTGCGCGGTGGCCGACTCGATAGAGGGCCCTTACCACAAGCTCAAGAAACTCGATTCCAGTCGTCCCCACAGCCTGGTCCTGGTGAATCCGCATTTTCCGGGAAAAAAGGGTGACCCCGCCCACTATTCGAGTCCTTCGGTGGTTTGGAACGAGGAGGAGCAATTGTGGTTCATGTATTTCCATTACGCCAATCTTTACCACAGGTTCTGGGAAGAGCATCCGAACTATCCGGGAGGTGGTAACCAGATGACGGCACTGGCCACCACTCCCGATCTTTCCTCGCACAGCTGGACGGTCGTGGAGGACAAGAGGACGGACAAGGTCAATATTCCCAAGATCATGCCGGTGATTCCTACGACAACCAAGCCCTGGATGTACGGCACCTCTTCTTATCATTCCATTCAGCGGCTCCCCGGTGGTGAATGGCTGGCTTTCCTGCGTGGTACCGATGTGAAGGGAGCTTGCAGCGTGGGGTTTGCCCGTTCGCAGAATGGCAGGAAGTGGGAGCTATTTCCCGAGAACCCGATGATTCGCCCGAAGTCGGGTGCGGACGCAGAACTGGGAATCTATCGGCCTGGTTTTATCGGCTACCTGGGCAAAGATTCAGCCGGCAAAGACAAGTACCTGGTCGTTTGGGCGGAGAGCCGCAAGGGGGCCGATGTGCCGAGGATGAGGTACGGTTACACGACCGATTTCATCAAGATCATTCCGGATCGACGTGGCTTTGCCACGTGGAAGGGCGGTGATGGCCTGATCAGTACCTGGCGTGTGGATGACAAACTCTACCTGTTTGCTGCCAAATACCTGCACGTGATGAAGTTGCCCGTCTTCCGCTAGAACGCGGTTAGCGAACTTCTGGCAACGGCCGAAAGTCATCCATCAGGTATCGCGGTCGACCCGTCAGGTCGGTCAGCGTGGTGCGTGTTGGATCGATTCCCAGGTTTTGGTAAAGCGTGGCGAACACTTCCTGGAAATGGACCGGGCGATCGATGGGCTCTTCGGCATAGCGATTGGTGGTCCCAATGACCTGGCCGCCTTGCATGCCGCCGCCGGCCAGCAATCCACAGGCAACTTTTGACCAGTGATCACGACCCGCTGATTTGTTAATCTTGGGTGTTCGACCAAACTCACCCCAAACCACGACGGTGACATCATCTTGCAGGCCCCGTTCGTGCAGGTCCTGGACCAGAGCGGTGAGCCCCTGGTCAAGCAGGGGAACCACTTTGCGAGCGTGCGCAAAGTTCGAACCATGCCAGTCAAAATCTGCGTAAGCGACCGTCACGCAACGTGCACCTGCTTCCACCAGTCGCCGAGCCATCAGGAACTTGGAGAGAATCGCCTGGTAACCTTTGCTGGAATAAGGCAAAACGTTGGGGTCATCTTTACCATAGCGAGCGCGGATTCGCGGGTCTTCTTTTTCCAGGTCCAGGGCGTCGACCAGTTGATTGGAGGTTAGCACGTCCAGGGCCTGTTGTGTGAAAGCATCTGCCTGGTCCGGAAAGCGACTCTTGTCAAGGTTCCGCCGCACGTCATCCAACTGGGCTAACAACTGGCGGCGATCACCAAAACGACTGCGGCTGACATCCTTCAAAACCATATCGGATTGGGAGGGGCCGGTCGGTTTGAAAGGTGCATGGGCTGTTCCCAGGTAACCAGGCCCCGGCAAATTGTAGGGCAGGTGCTCCATCTTCATCGACAAGTCAATGGCCGGTGGAATGGCTGGTGTGATTGGTCCATGCAGTTTGGACAGGATAGATCCCAGTTCCGGCCAACCTCCTTGCGGCTGATTAGCAAATGGCTGACCCGTAACACACTGAAACGACGAGTGTCTGCCATCGGAGCCGACCAGCGTGCGGATCGGGATAAACTTGTCCATCATGCCAGCTAGTCGGGGCATCAACTCACTGACTTGAATTCCTGGCACGTTGGTTGATATGGGTGAGAACTCACCACGAATTTCTCGGGGAGCGTCTGGCTTTAAGTCCACCATGTCCTGGTGCGGCGGGCCACCGGTTAAGTAGATCATGATGATCGCTTTATGGGACTGGCGAATTCCTGCCGCGGCTTCCGCCTGCAGAAGCTGGGGAAGTGTCAGTCCACCGAGCGCCAGGGAACCGATACTGAGGAAATCACGCCGACCGACCCGGTCGCAAAAGCGGCGTTTGTGACCCCAGAGTGTTAGCATCGCAACGGATTCCCATCAATGACCAATGATCCGTTTATGGTATCGGCCCGCATCCCTTAATTCAAGACAAATAGCCACGGTAATTGTGCAGCAGCTCGCCAATGGTCTATCGTATGGGGACCAGAATTGCCCAACGGGCAAAAGCAGACCTGGATGTTGCTGCTGGGTTTTACGAGGAATCACGAAATGAGTTTTCAGCTTCGCCCCATGACGGCCGCTGACCGCAGCGAGGTGGCCAGCCTGATTTTTCATTCTACCAATCGGTATTACGAGTCGATCGGGCGGGATCCGATTTTTACCGGCGATGAACTCTCCCCTGCGATTATCGTTGACGTCTATGATCAGCTGGATCCGGGTGAAGCGGTGGTGGCGGTCGATGACACGAGTGGCCAGGT
>JAYGDG010000743.1:0-4674 GCA_046583015.1 Pirellulaceae bacterium
GTAGCACGGCTTGTTGCTGAGAGTGGTATCCAGGATGGCATCGTACTCTGCAACGCGATGCATATTACGGCCAGTGTGTTTATCAATGATAACGAGTCGGGCTTACACGCAGACTATGAACGGTGGCTGGAAGAGCTTGTCCCCTTTAACGCCGGTAGCGATCCGGATACGGGTGGCTATCTGCACAACCGGACCGGCGAGGATAACGCCGATGCCCATCACAAGAGACAAGTGATGGGGCGGGAAGTGGTGGTTGCCATTACCGATGGGCAACTGCACCTGGGGCCCTGGGAGCACATCTTTTACTACGAGTTTGATGGCCACCGCCGTAAGCGCCTGCTGGTTAAAATTATTGGCCAGTAACGAGGTGGTTATTCCCTAAGTATTCTATGGACTTTGCCCGGATGGTATGTTGTAATGCCCAGCGAGTTTAGGAGCCAACGAGAGTCCCGAGAAGTCCGTTATACAATTGCGACTGTTTCAGGGAGAATCTGTCATGTCACAACTTAATCGACGTAAATTTCTCAAGACGACGGCAGCAGCCAGTGCGGTCTTTCCTCTTTTTACGGTAGCGGGAACCAAGTCGTCGGCCAAAGTGTTGGGCGCTAACGATACCGTGCGTATTGGTGTCGCCGGTATCAATGGACGTGGTACATCTCATATTTCTGGGTTTGCTCCACAAAAGAACGTGGAAGTCTCATACCTTATCGATCCGGACAGCAGCCTGTTTGATTCACGCAGCAAGCGGGTACGTGATGCGGGCGGAAATACGCCCAAGTGTGTGCAGGATATTCGAGAGGCACTGGACGACAAGAACTTGGACGCTGTCTCCGTGGCGACTTGTAACCACTGGCACTCCCTGATCACGGTTTGGGCCTGCCAGGCAGGGAAAGACGTCTACGTTGAGAAGCCGATCAGTCACAATGTCTTCGAAGGTCGACAATGCGTTGAGGCTGCTAAGAAGTACAACCGCATCGTGCAGCATGGTACCCAGCAGCGTAGTGATCAAAAACGGGCAGAACAGATTGCCGTTATCCAGTCAGGAAAATATGGCAAGCTGCTAGTTTCCAAGGGATACTGTTGCAAGCCGCGCTGGTCGATTGGTTCCAAGCCGGTTGCCAAGCCTCCGGCTCACCTGGACTGGAATGTCTGGTTAGGCCCCGCCCCCATGCAGCCCTTCCATGCCAATTTGCATACGTATAACTGGCACTGGTTCTGGGACACGGGTAACGGGGACACGGGGAACCAGGGTGTGCATGAAATGGACGTGGCCCTGTGGGCCGTCAAGGGCGGTACCTTGCCCAAACAGGTCTGGAGCCTGGGAGGACGTTTTCTGCCTGATGGCAAAGACCAGGGAGAAACACCGAACATGCAACTGGCGATTTACGACTACGGTGAAACACTCGTTGTGTTCGAGACCCGCGGACTGGTCGGTAAGTCTGGTGCTCCGCCTCGTAATGTGAGTAATGAGTTCTATACTTCGGAAGGGATGATCAAAGGCTGGAACTTCTATCCGAAGAATGGTGGCAAACCGGAACCGATTAGCGGTGGTAGCGCGAAAGTCACTCCGGGTGGGCCATTTGGCAGCTTTATCGCTGCGGTCCGTAGCCGCAAGCCAGAGGATGTGAACTGCGATGCAGAAGTTGCTCACTACTCGGCAGCGCTTTGCCACCTGGCTAATATCTCCCACCGGCTAGGCAAGAACGTGCCATTTAAAGCAGGCATCAGTGGGCGTAGTGACAATCAGCAGGTTCGTGATGCTTTCGACATGGTTGTCAATAATTTGGAGTCTGTGAAAATTCGCCTCACTGATTCTCAGTATACGTTGGGACGAGTCTTGGACTTTGATGCCAAGACGGAACAATTTGTCAACGATGCCGAAGCAAATCAATTGTTGACACGACCATATCGCAAGCCGTTCGTGGTGCCAGCACAAGTCTGATTCCGGTTTAACGAAAAGAGACAAGGTTACTTGAGCGATTAGAATTTGCGATGGAAGGAGCATCGATGGCTTCTTCCATCGTTTTTTTCGTAAGCAGGTGTATTAGTTTCCATGTCCGATGAATTTGATCCTTATCGAGAATGGCTTGGCCTTGCGCCAGACGAACATCCCGTCGATCATTATCGATTGCTGGGACTTGAACGGTTCGAAAATGATCCAACTTTAGTTCATCAAGCTGCGGATGCTTGTATGAACAAGGTACGTCTCCATCAAACGGGACCTCGGGGTCGGCATACGCAACAATTGCTGAACGAAATTGCTGCCGCTCGAGTTTGCCTGGCCGATGCGGCCAGTAAGCAGGCATATGATTCGCAACTGACAAACGAGGTTACCGCTGCGCCACAGGTGGGAGGAGTGTCCGCTGCCCAGGTTCCACCTCCGGCTCCGCCGCTGCCACCGCCTGCTCCTCTCACGGGCGGACAAATCGAGATGGCGACGGTTGCCCCGGTGACGTCCACAACAACCGTCGAGGAAGAACTTGAGGAAACCCGCGGTGGCTGGGGTAAAGTTGTTTTGGGCCTGTTCGCCGTACTGTTGATTGCCGGCGGGATTTGGGGACTAGGCTGGTGGGCTGGTCGCCAGGATACGACAGAAGAGCAAGTCCAGAAGAAGTCGGACGAGCAGAAGAAGGATCTTCAAGAGGACCGCTCCACGGAGGTGGTGGTCTATCAGGAAGGGACTGGAGAAATCGGCCTGGCTGCCATCGTGGCCACCTTGCACGGAAAAACAATACGTTGCGAGGTCAATGGAACGGAGGGGCAAATCGCGAGCTGGACAGACCCGCAGGATTGGGTTAGCTGGAAGTTTAAGGTTCTAAAGCCTGGGTATTTTAAAGCAGAAGTTACTTACGCGGCGGCCCAGGATGCTCACCAGGGGACGTACCGGATACAGATCGATGAGGAACCCTCCAAGGCCTGTGACGTGCAAAGTCCGATGGGCACAACAGGCCGCACGGACGAGTACTTTTTCTTTATTAACCGCAGTGGCACCCATGTTCTGTCAGTGAAAGCTGGGAAGAAACCGGGTAAGGAACTGATGGTTCTTAAGTCGATCCGACTCTGTCCCAAGTAATTTCTCCCCCATCTGAGTCGAGAAACGGGTCTTATCTGCCGGGGGCAAGGTGGCTTGCTGCTCGCATTCGGTTCGCCCGGGCGATAAGATAGGCCATTGTCTTCAACCGACGATTCACGGACTTTTTCCGTTGTTCTCAAATAAGGGATGCGATTCATGAAACGCCAGTCAAGCATTGCAGGCATGATGAGATATCTAGTTGTGACACTGCTTCTGATGGGGACGTTCGCTCCGCTTTTACAGGCCCAGGCAGCAGAGAAGAAGACCACGAAAAAAACGAAATTGAAGGGGCTGCTGGTCGCCGGTGGTTGTTGCCATGATTACGAGCGACAGGTGCAGATCATCACCGAAGGACTCAGTCAGCGGGCCAGCATCAGTTGGGACGTGGTCTACGAAGGGAAGGGGCGGGACACGAAAGTTTCCATCTACAAGAATCCGGACTGGTCGAAGGGGTACGATGTTGTTGTTCACAATGAATGCTACGGCGCTATTGATGATATAGATTTTGTGAAGACCATTGTGAATGGACACAAGGAAACTGGCGTTCCGGCCATCGTGATTCACTGCTCGATGCACAGTTATCGTGCTGCCCAAACCGACGAATGGCGTAAGCTGTTGGGTGTTACTTCGCGACGCCATGAAAAGGGTGGCCGCAAGCTGAAAGTTACCCGGGTAGATGACAAGAATCCTATCATGACAGGTTTTCCCAAGACCTGGACAACCCCCAATGGGGAGTTGTACGTCATTGAGAACATTTGGCCCAATTGCCGACCCCTGGCAACGGCTTACGGAGTTGATACGAAGAAAGAGCAGCTCTGCATGTGGACTAATACCTACGGCAAGGCACGCGTGTTTGGGACCACGCTGGGACATCACAATGAAACAATGGTGGCTGACCAGTGGCTCGACACCGTCGGCCGTGGCCTGCTTTGGTGCTGTGGAAAACTTGATCCTGACGGAGATCCCCTGGCGGGTTACCAGGGAACGGGTAAAGGGTTGTTGAGTTTCCAGAAGAAAATAGCCGCTGGTGGTCAACCGACACTCGCCAGTTGGGCTCAGGGCGTCAAGTTTGCTACGGGTGAAAAAGCGGTTCCCTTATTTAACGGCAAAGATTTTTCCGGCTGGGAAGGACATACGGAGAAGTACTTTAGCATTAAGGATGGTGTGATCATTGCCCGTAATACAAAAGACAATGCACCCCCGGTGAGCACCTACTTGTTGACCAAAAAAACATACCGGAACTTCCGGCTGATCTTCGAAGGTCGCCTGGTGAAATCCAAGATGCATTCAGGGATTGCAATCTGGGGTAAGAAATTCGAGAAGAACCAGGAGACGTTTTCTTACCAGGGACACCTGGTGATGTTTCCGTCCAACTGGGGGTTCTATGATTTATATCGCCGAAACTCAATTTACCGGGACAATGGCCTGGCCAAGAAAGCAGACAATGGTGATTGGAACCAAATGGAAATCCTGGCTATGGGAAATCACATTCGCCTGGCGGTAAACGGAAAACTGGTTGCCGACTGGAAGGATCCCAAGCCGGAATACTGCGAGGCGGGACCGATTGGCCTGCAACTGCACTCGAACCGTGTGCCGCAGGA
>JAYGDG010000757.1:0-2616 GCA_046583015.1 Pirellulaceae bacterium
TAAGCAAACCAGCCAGCATAGCTGTCCATGCCAAGCTTCGGATACTGAGGCGCCGCGATGATTTCCAGGAATCCGTCGCGGATTCGGATGTTCGGATCCTCAGGACGGAAGTTGATTGCCGGGCCCGGGCCGTACATGACATAGCCATGGGGAAAGCGGCTGGGTTTGCTCAAGGGAATAACGCAGATGCCATGTCCGTGAGCAAAAGTGCGACTCCAGTGGCAATAGGCCCTTGGTGTTTTGGAGATGTTCTTGATGGTCTGCTGGCAGGTCAATTTGGTGGAGCGAGGATCTAAGCGGAAGTCTCGCACCAATTGGACGCCAGTGGCAGCATCCGCCACGCTTGTCAAACGTGCTGAAAGTGGACCTGTGATCTCAGCTTCCCAGCGACCCATCCAAAGCTGAGGGTGCTTGGGGATCGTCTGCTCAGGGCCGATGTCAAAACGACCAGCAGTCATGGAAATTCCTCGTTGTCCAGGTTTGTAGATTGCACCCGCCCCGTCGGGCGCGAGGTAGAGTGCGTTCTTTCCATGCAGTGAGTATTCCAGCACACGACCACCAGCAGCCGGGCAGAGGATGACCCGCGTTTGCTGATTCTTGAGCTGCAGGCAGTTGTCGTAACCGTAGAATGAAATCGTCTCGGCAGCGGTTGCTGAGTGGATTAAATTTCCAGTGGAAGCAGAGAAAAGTGCTAGCATTACTAGATAGCAGTTGGTCGTATAAGAGGACATCAAGCTCGGCTCCCGGCAGTTTAAGGGGGGGCAGGGGAGGTTCGTTTTCTTCCCTGGTAATGCAGGCAATCCTACCTGATCTGTGGGGAACTGTCAGGGCTTGGGAGAGAGAAGCAGTCCTTATCTAAAGGGAAAGAATCTGGTCCACATTTTTGGCACGTCAGGGGCCGAAAAAACCGATATGTAAATGATAACTGGCTTCATGATGAGTTGAACCACGAGGCATGGTTGGGTGTAGCATGAAGTGGCAACTCACTTCTGAGAGTGATTTTATGAATCGCCATTGGTGGCTAATAGTTCTGTTATTTGGGGTCTTCGTTTGCGGGCAGACTGCCGTTCCGCTATTTGCTGCGGAAGGTGATCCGATTGTCACCACCAGGCAGGGAAAATTGCGTGGCAAGCGTGTTTCCCCAGGTGTGCTCCGTTTTGCCGGGATACCTTATGCTCAGCCCCCCTTAGGTGAATTGCGGTTCAAGCCTCCGCTTCCTGCGCAACCGTGGGATGGTATCCGTGATGCACGCGACTTTGGCCCCGTGGGAATTCAGATTTACGATAATTTCACGGGTGATTATTTTATGAACCAGAGTGAAGATTGCTTGTCGGCCAATGTATGGACTCCGGGAATCGACAACAAGCGGCGTCCGGTCATTGTGTTTTTACATGGTGGAGGATTTTTGTTAGGGGGTGCCAATCACCCGACGATGCATGGTACGCAGTTTGCTCAGCGCGGTGATGTGGTGTTCGTGTCGGTACAATACCGGTTGAGCGTACTGGGATGGTTAGATCTAGAGGGACTTGGCGGCCCGGAGTACAAGCATTCCAAGAATGCTGGCTTACTTGATCAATTGCTGGCCTTACGCTGGGTTCAGCAAAATATTGCTGCCTTTGGTGGGGATCCGGGCAACGTGACGCTGATGGGTGAATCTGCTGGCAGTATCAGCGCGACTTCGATGATGCTCATGCCAGAGGCTCGCAAGTTATTCCACAAGGTGATTGCGGAGAGTGCGATCTTTGCGGTCAATCGCACACCTGCTCGAGCGACCAAGGTTACCCAGGAGTTCTTGGATGAGACGGGAGCCAAGAATTTGAATGATCTGCTCGCGTTAAACACGGACGAGATTCGAGAAGCGATTGTTCGATTGATCCTTCGTTTAAACTTGAAGGAGCAAGTATTTTTTGAGCCAGTGTTGGATGGAGATTTGTTACCCAAGGATCCCTGGAAGTACGTCGCTCAGGGGCACACCAAGGGAATTAAGCTGCTGACGGGAACCAATCAGTTTGAGACGCAATTTTGGTTGCTCTACCATCGCAAGCAGATGCGGTTACGTTCACGACGCATCTTGGGTGGACTGCTGGTGGACGGACTGGAAGTCAAACCGGTTGACGTCGCTCGAATGTTTGGGACGGTCCAGGAGGCTTATCCCAATCGAACCAAGTCGGATATTTACATGGACATGTTGACTTTTGAGTTGTTCCGCTATCCACACATTGCTTTCTCCGAAATCCATGGAACACATACCGATACTTGGATGTACATGTTTGCCTGGAAACCTCCGAGGTTACATGGGATTGGTGCTTTTCATGCGTTGGAGTTGCCCTTCGTTTTCAATAATCTTAGTGGTTGGGAACGAATCCTGGGAGACAACCCGCCGCGACACCTGGCCCATGACATGCAGGACGCCTGGATCGCTTTTGCCAGGAATGGAGATCCCAATCATCGTGGCATGAGCAATTGGCCCCGCTATCGAAAAGAGGATCGGCACACGATGATTTTCGCCGATCGCAGTCAGTTGGCGTCCGATCCGGAAAAAAACTTGCGGATTCCCTGGCAGCAACTCTGGAGATCCCGTTCCGAACGATAGGATTCTGTGACACAATAGGGCAG
>JAYGDG010000736.1:0-10882 GCA_046583015.1 Pirellulaceae bacterium
CGTAAATGACCACTGGCAGGACCTTAATTGGTTCGCGAGATTTCACCTGACTTGAGCCGTGCCACGTAATCCTTCGCTTTCTTGCTAAGGACTCCCGATAGCAGGATCAGCCCAATGATGTTGGGGAAGGCCATGCTAAAGAGCATCATGTCGGAGAAATCGATGACGGTTGTCAGGGAGACCATCGGACCGAGTATGACAAACAAAACGAACAGGATGCGGTAAGGAAGGATTCCCCGCTCGCCCACCAGGAACTCGGCAGACCGCTCTCCGTAATAGCTCCAGGAGATCATCGTCGAGTAGGCAAAAACGCAGACGGCAATACACAAGAGAGCAGGTAACCAGCTTCCCAGCGTGGCAAAAGCGGCTGCAGTGAGGGCAACGTCCTTTTCCTTGGCCAGGGCCTCGATAAACGGTTTCCCAGTCTCCACGTCAATATGGGCCTTGGTGATCAAGATCGTCAGGGCGGTCATCGTGCAAACTATGATGGTATCAATGAAGGGTCCGATCATGGCGACTACCCCTTCACGAACAGGTTCTTCGGTGCGGGCTGCTGCGTGGGCAATCGCTGCTGAACCCAGGCCGGCTTCGTTAGAAAAGGCAGCACGTCGAGCCCCCATCAGCAGAACCCCGATCATGCCGCCGCTGAAGATCGCCTCAGGTTGAAAAGCACCGACGAAAATACTCGAAATCATAGCGGGTACTTCAGAGGCGTTGGTTAGGATGATGATCAAACAGCAGGTGCAGTAAAACAGGCACATCGTCGGTACCATCTTGCTGGTCACTTCACCGATTCGTTTAATGCCACCGATGATGACGATACCGACCAGGGCAGCCATGATGATACCCACGAGCCAGGCGTAACTCTGCGGAATGCCAAACGAGGTGTGGAGCATTTGGAATGTCTGGTTTCCTTGGAACATGTTGCCACCACCGAAGGACGCCCCGATCGTGAAGATGGCAAACGCGATGCCGAATATTTTTCCCAGCCAGGCCAGGCTCGGATAGTGTTCCTTGATACCTTCGTCCAGGTAAACCATCGGACCACCTAGCACCGTGCCGTCGGGTTTGATGCGTCGATAGAGCTGGGCGAATGAACAACTGGTGAACTTCGCGCTCATGCCAAAAAAGGCGATACACCACATCCAGAAGACGGCACCGGGTCCACCCAGGGCAATGGCGATCGCCACACCACCAATGTTTCCCAGGCCGACGGTGGCTGACAGGGCCGAGGTGAGTGCCTGGAAGTGAGTGATCTCTCCCTCGTCTTCCGGTTTGTCATATTTCCCCCGAATGACGTTAATTGAATGTGTGAAGAGACGGATATTGATGAAACCAAAACGGATCGTAAAAAAGATGCCCCCAAAGATGAGGACCAGCAAAACAAGGGCTGCCGAATGACCACCGATAAAGAGGGGGACCTCGTAAAAAAGGATACCACCCATGAACTTCACAACAGCTTCCAGCTTCTTGTTGAGACGGCCCTGGAGCGTCTTTTCCGCTTCGTAGGCCTCGATCCACGCTTCAAGCTCGGCCTTGGCTTCATCAAGTTCTTGCTGAGCTTTCTGCTGGTCCTCGATCGATCCCGATTGCTTTGCTTCGTCCAGCTTTTGCTGGGCATCTCGCACTTTTTCGAAAGCCTCGGTCAACTCTTTAAGCTCGGCCTTGGCTTTATCAAGTTTTTGTTGATCCTTGATGGCGTCGATCAACTCATCCAGCTCGGCCTTGGCGTCCTCAAATTTTGGCTGAGCTTCCTGGCTATTCCCTTCACTAGCTCCTTCTTCTTGTTGAGCTGCAGCTGCCGGTTGAGCGAGGGCTCGATTCAGGGGGCTAGCAAACAGCAATATGAGCAACAATGGCAGGGCTAGTTTGAATCGGGAGAAAGTGCCGGACATAGGGCTGGTCCTTTTCGCTAGAAAGAATACGCTAATTGCAGCCAACTTCTAGTGAATAACTGTTGATATGTCAATACTTTACGGGGTTTAGCAAAATGCCTTATTGTTTTACACAAGCCTAGTTGTGTAAAATAAGGTAATTCCTTATATTCAAAGAAGTTGCACGTTATGGTGGCCGTTTTAGGCCGGTTTGCCATGAGTGGTTCCTGTAATGAGGTAGCAAAAGCGGTGAACATGGACTTAGTACCCTCCGATGTGGCGATCCTGGATCTGCTGCGTAAGCAGCAGCAGATGACTGTTGCGCAGTTATCGGCAGCAATGCAGGTAACAGCGACAGCCGTTCGCCAGCGTCTTAATCGCCTGCTGGCTCAACAGTACATTACCCGCACGGCGGTCAAGGCGGGGCGTGGTCGTCCCAGTCACCGATACCTGTTGACGTCTAAGGGGGAGCGCCAAACGGGGGCCAATTTTGCTGACTTGGCAATCGCTTTGTGGCAGGAAATTCGCAGTATCGATAACTTGGAAATTCGTCGTAGTTTATTCGAACGGATTTCCAAACGGTTGACCGTCATGTATGGTGACCAGATTCAAGCTGAGACGATCGCAGAGCGGTTGGACCAGTTTGGAGACTTACTTACTGATCGCGAGATTCCCTTTAGCATCAGTGAAGAGGGAGACTTGCCAGTGTTAACCATGCTGGCCTGTCCTTATCCGGGATTGGCCGAGCAGGATCGGCCGGTTTGCAGTATGGAACGGATGCTCTTGGCGGATGTGTTGGGCACTTCGGTGGCATTGACGGAATGTCGTTTAGACGGTGACAGTTGCTGTACTTTCGAAGTTGGTGACCATTCGGCGAACAAGAATTGACCGCTGTGATACGATGGCCAGAGAAGGATGATTTTAGTTTCTGATGGACAGGATTTTAAGGTGACAGGATCGAACAATGAGACAACCATGGATTGAAGGACGGATGGAGGAAAACGTTGTCACGACAACGGTAGAGCAGGCGATCAACTGGGCACGTCAGTCAAGTATCTGGCCAATGACATTTGGCCTGGCTTGTTGCGCGATCGAGATGATGGCTACTGGTGCCAGTCGTTATGACTTGGATCGATTTGGTGCGGGTGCGTTTCGAGCGACCCCCCGTCAGTCGGACCTGATGATTGTTGCCGGCACGGTCACCTATAAAATGGCCAGTCGTGTTCGTCGCTTATACAACATGATGCCTGACCCGAAATTCGTGATCGCCATGGGCGCTTGCACAGTCGGTGGCGGCCCTTATTTCAAATGGGGTTACCACGTGGTCAAGGGTGTTGATTTAGTGGTGCCCGTGGACGTTTACGTTCCCGGTTGTCCTCCCCGACCAGAAGCCTTGTTGGAAGGTTTGATGCGGATCCAGGACAAGATCAAGGGGCATCGAATTGCCAAGCGTAATTCGGATGCCAGTGGATTCCTGGCGCGTGGCGTTAAGGTGGACGACGAATTGCCGATCCCGCATCACAGTGGATACGTGGAAGCGCCGGCGGATATTGAACCGCTCGAAAACCACCAGAAAATTACCGGTTAAGGGACCCGACTGCGGGTTGAATAGAGCAACGATTGAGTATCTAACATTTCGCACTGTGAACTAATGAACGAACTGAATATTACCGATTTGCACGTTCAGGTTGAAGAGAAACCAATACTGCGTGGTGTAAACTTGCAGCTTAAGCAGGGGCAGACACACGCCTTGATGGGACCCAATGGATCTGGCAAGAGTACGCTCGGGCTGGCCATTATGGGACATCCTAAATACGAGGTGACCTCCGGATCCATTGAACTCAATGGAGAGGACGTTTTGGAAATGAGTCCGGATAAGCGAGCTCGTTCCGGCATCTTTATGGCCTTCCAGCGCCCGGTAGCGATTCCGGGAGTGAAGATGGCCGATTTCCTTCGCCATGCAACTACCAATGTTCGCAATCCGGAGCGTAAAGAGGGCGAAGACTTAATGCCCATGAAGGAGTTTCGCAAGGAACTGCGAGGCAAGATGGAGCAGTTGCGAATGGACACAGAATTTGCCCGTCGCTATGTCAACGACGGTTTTTCCGGTGGTGAGATGAAACGCGCTGAAATTCTCCAGTTGGCAATGTTGCAGCCCAAGTTTGCCATCCTGGATGAAACCGACAGTGGTTTGGATGCTGATGCCGTTCGTTTGGCAAGTCGCAGTATCGCGGACATTGGAGGTGAGGAAATGGGTTTGTTGATTATTACTCACCACGACAAACTGCTGGTTCATAATCCACCGGAGTTCACACACGTGATGCTTGGCGGACGGATCGTGGAGACGGGAACTGCGGAACTGGCTGAAGAATTGCATAGCGAAGGCTACGATCGGATTCGTGCGGCCTATCCGGACGAAGAAGCAGAGAATCGTGCCATGGTAGAACAGGAAGTGTGAGCCAATCAGATCAAATGGAGAAATAGATAATGGCAACTGAACTTAGACCAGATTTACCCCAGGAACAGATTGGGGATGTTCAGAAATATGACTTTCGTACCGAAACGGAAGCTGTCTTCAAGGCCCAGAAAGGGCTCAGTCTAGAGGTCGTGAACCAGATCTCGGACATCAAGGATGAGCCGGACTGGATGCGAGAATTTCGCCACAGGTCACTTGATATTTTTTATTCCAAACCAATGCCTGATTGGGGCGGCAGTATCAGCCTGGATTTTGACGACATCTACTATTACTTGAAGCCGACCAACGAACAGGGCCGGTCTTGGGATGACGTTCCGGAAGAGATCAAAGAGACCTTTGAGAAACTGGGGATCCCCGAGGCCGAACGAAAGTACCTGTCAGGAGTCAAAGCTCAGTTTGAGAGCGAGGTGATTTACGGATCCTTGAAGGAAGAACTGGGAAACCAGGGTGTGATTTTCACCGACACCGATACGGCGATCAAAGAACATCCCGAGTTGTTAAGGGAGTATTTTGCCACCATCATTCCACCGGAAGACAATAAATTCGCAGCGCTCAATTCGGCAGTCTGGTCGGGTGGATCGTTCATCTATGTTCCGCCAGGTGTCAAAATTGAATATCCTCTGCAGGCTTACTTTCGCATTAATGCCGAGAATATGGGGCAGTTCGAGAGGACGTTGATTATTGTGGACGAGGGAGCGGAAGTTCACTACGTGGAAGGCTGTACGGCTCCCATGTATTCAAGTGAAAGTTTGCATTCAGCCGTCGTGGAGATTGTCTGCAAGAAGAATTCCCGGTGCCGGTACACGACGATCCAAAACTGGGCCAATAATATCTACAACCTGGTCACGAAGCGAGCGCTTGCTTACAGAGACGCCACCATGGAGTGGGTCGATGGGAACCTCGGCAGCAAGTTGACGATGAAATACCCGGCGGTTTACATGATGGAACCTGGAGCACGGGGAGAGATTCTCTCGATTGCTTTTTCCGGCCAGGGACAACATCAGGATGCCGGTGCGAAACTGGTTCATGCTGCTCCCAATACCACCGGCCAGATTATCTCGAAGTCGATTTCCCGGGATGGTGGTCGCAGCAGTTATCGTGGCCTGGTTCGCGTTGAAAAGGGAGCCAAGGGAACACGCTGTAACGTGGTTTGTGATGCCTTGATTTTGGACAAGGAGAGTCGCAGCGATACTTATCCTTATATCGAAATCAATGAACAGGATGTGTCGGTTGGACACGAAGCAAGTGTTTCTCGAATTGGTGAGGAGCAGTTGTTCTATTTGACCAGTCGTGGTCTGACCGAGGCTGAAGCGAGCACCATGATCGTAAGCGGGTTCATCGAGCCGCTGGTTAAAGAGTTGCCGATGGAATATGCCGTCGAACTGAACCGCTTGATCCAACTGCAAATGGAAGGCTCGGTTGGCTAATTTCCAGAGTGGTTGGCAGTTACGGGAGACAAGTGGTGAACGTGGATACGACGGTACCAATGGAACTGAATCAGGCGGCTTTCGATGCCTTCCTGGCAAACGGGGAGAACCCCGGCTGGCTGCAGGATCAACGGCGCGAAGCCTGGGCCGCTTACCTTCAAATGGCCTGGCCAGCCCGCAATAGTGAGGAATGGAGTCGTACGGACATCCGTTTGCTCAACGTCGAGCAGTACCCGGTCTTAATCTCCAGCACCTCCCCCGCCCCGAACGTACAACCCCAATTGAGCCAGGGTGTTGAACTGGCCGGGCAGTCGATTAGCTGCAATGGCGTGTCGTCCTTAGTTGAAGCGAAAGAAAAGTGGCAACAGCAAGGCGTGGTTTTTGGCAGCCTCGAAGAGCTGGCTGGTCAGCATGATGAGCTGATTCGAACCCACTTGATGACCCGTGCCATGAACAGCCAGTATGACCGTTTTGCTGCCCTGCATGCGGCTTGCTGGTCAGGAGGCCACTTTGTCTACGTGCCTCGTGGTGTGGTGGTCGATGAACCCTTCCACCTGGTTTCCAGCCTCTCCGACGGACAAGCTGACCTGGGCCACACGTTGTGTATTTTGGAGGAAGGAGCCGAGGCCACGGTGCTGACCGAGACGGTCAGCGAACAGGAGACCGATACGGGCTTGCATTGCGGAGGCGTGGAACTGCTGGTAGGTCCCGGAGCCCATTTGCGATACGTCAATCTGCAGAATTGGGGCTCAGGAGTCTGGCACTTCGCTCACCATAATGCAGTGATCGAGCAGGATGCAGCTCTGCAATGGACAGTAGCTTCCATGGGAAGCCGCCTGGCCAAGGTTAACCAGCATGTCGCACTGGTTGGAAAAGGGGCTCGAGCCCAAGTCAACGGTGTGCTGTTTACCGAAGGGAAACAACACATGTCCTATCACACGCTGCAACATCATTGTGCCCCTTATGGGCAGAGCGATTTTCTTTATAAAGCGGCCCTGCAAGATCGCTCGCGAACCGTTTGGCGTGGCATGATCAAGGTGGAAGAAGGTGCTCAGCAGACCGATGGCTATCAGCGCAATGATAACTTGTTGCTCAACGATGGAGCGCGGGCTGATTCGATCCCGGGGTTGGAGATTGAAGCCGACGACGTCCGCTGTACCCACGGTTCAACAACGGGTCGTGTCGATGAAGAACAGCTCTTTTATACACAATGCCGTGGCTTTACCCGTACCGAAGCTATGCGTGCCATTGTGACAGGGTTTTTTCAACAGATCTTCGACCGTGTGACCATTGAAAGCGTACGTGATGCCCTGGGTGAGGCGATCGCCCAGCGGGTACGTGACTATAGCTAGGCTGGCAACCTCAAAAGTGATCTTCAAGTGCCATGGGGCAGAGTGGTTGCCGGCAACATCCGGAGCGTGTCAATATGTCTGAGTTTGTTAAAGTGGCCCAGGTAGACGACTTGTCCGATCCGGGTAAAGTGATCTTGCCCGTGGAAGACCGCCTGGTTGTTTTGATCCGCAGGGGGCAGGAATTCTATTGCATCGATGACGTTTGTACACACGATGGTGGAACGTTAGGCGACGGAAAACTCGTGGACTGCGAGTTGATGTGTCCTCGGCATGGAGCTAAGTTTGATATTCGTAGTGGCGAAGCGTTGACCATGCCAGCTACAGAGAATACCCTGACTCACGAAGTTAAGGTTGATGGGAAAGATGTTTTGGTTCGACTCAGTGAAGATTGATTCCATTGTTGTTCGTAGCACAGGATCGTGACATGGCAATTAGTGAAGAAGCTGTTTTCGAAGCGCTCAAGAATGTGATCGACCCGGAGCTGTTCGTCAATATCGTAGATCTGGGTTTGATCTACGAAGTGACCCTCAGCGCAGGGGAAGAGGAAAAGACCAACGTCCAGATTGACATGACGATGACCAGCCCGATGTGTCCTGCCGGTCCGCAGCTGGTCGCTAACAGTAAGCAAGTAGTTGGTAAACTCGAAGGTGCCGGGGAGATAGAAGTGAAAGTGGTGATGGATCCACCCTGGACACCCGATAAAATGACTGATGACGCCCGTGACCAGCTTGGTATCTTCTAGTCAGCGAGGCGTCTTCTCCAGCAGGGATGAGAGATCATGGAGGTCCTGGTCTACGAGTTTTTTTCGTCTGGTGGGTCTTGCCAGTGGTCACAACGAGAGCAAAACGCTGCGCTGCTGACCGAGGGAGCGGCCATGGTGGCAGCCTTGGCCAATGACCTGGCCCGTCTCGAGAACGTGCACCCGGTCGTTATGTTAGACCGGCGGTTGGACCAGTTCGCTGGGGTTGGATTGCACAAGGGTTGTCAGCTGACTTGGGTAGATAGCGCTCGGACGGAGCAGCAGACGTTTGACCGGTTGGCCGCCGCAGCAGACTGGACCATCCTGGTGGCACCGGAGTGGGACGATATCCTGTTAAGCCGTGCCAATCGCTGCCTTGCCCTCGGGGGTCGATTGTTGGGGCCTGGACCGGAGTTGATCGAACTGGCAGCAGATAAAGTTGCGCTGGCTGATTACTTCAGGCAGCATGGCTTGCCGATACCAGCCGGTTGTCCGCTTGATCGCGGCGATTCGTTGCCCGCGAGTTTCCACTATCCAGCTATTTTGAAACCACGCTTTGGGGCAGGATCGGCTGGCCTGCAGTGGATCGATGGTCCGGCCGGCAAGGTTGCTTGGGACCCGCGGTTCTCGCAGTATCGGTTGGAAGAGTATTGCCCTGGAACGGCAGTCAGTGTGGTGATCTTGATGGGACCAGGGGGCAGTCACGTCTTGCCCGCTTGTCGCCAGTTGCTGTCCGAGGATCAGACCTTTCAATATCGGGGTGGTAGTCTGCCGATTGCGGATTCACTGGCCAAACGTGCGGAACACCTGGCCGAGCGGGCGGCAGACGTTTTGCCCGATGCGCTGGGCTACCTGGGATTAGACATCGTACTTGGTGAGGAGGAATCAGCGGATTTTATCATCGAGGTAAATCCCCGCCTGACGACGTCTTATGTTGGCCTGAGTCAATTGACGGAGGATAATTTCGCTGGGATGATGTTGCGAGTGGCCCAGGGAGAATCTTGTGTTCCCCGTTTTCAGGAGCAGCAGGTTTGCTTTACTGCCTCTGGCAGCCTGGTGGATAATCGCCTTCCTTTCGTTCTAAAACCGTAGTTCTTGAGGGGTAGCAGCCTGATGGTCAAGCGATGCCTGGGACTCGATATCGGTGGGGCTAATATTAAAGTAGCGGACACGGGCCACTATGCCCGCAGCTGGCCATTTGCGATGTGGACCCGGTCCGCAGAATTATCGGCCTTCCTGGAGCATGTTTTGTCGGAAGCCCCGACCACTGAGAACCTGGCAGTGACCATGACCGGTGAGCTGGCGGACTGTTTTAGCAGCAAAGCACAAGGGGTGAACGTAATCCTGGATGCGGTCCAGCAAGTGGCCACAGGGAAAGATGTACGGGTCTATCAACTGGACGGAAAGTGGGCCACCGTTGAAGAGGCCCGTCAGGATGCGTTGTCGGTGGCGGCTGCCAACTGGCACGCCCTGGCTCGTTTTGCGACCCGCGCTACGGGTGAGCAGAACCTCTTGTTAGTGGACGTCGGTTCCACGACGACCGACTTGATCCCAATCGTGGCCGGGGAGCCCAGTTCACGAGGAGAGGATGATGTCAGTCGATTATTAGCCGGTGAGCTTGTTTATAGCGGCGTGGAACGAACTCCCGTCTGTGCCTTGGTGGAGAGTTTTCCTTATCGAGGAGAGATGTGCCCCGTGGCTGCCGAGTTGTTTGCCACCACGCTGGACGTATATCTGACGCTGGGCGATCTTCCAGAGTCAGTGGGAAAGGAACATACCGGAGACGGAGAAGTGCGATCTCGCCAGGCCGCTTGCCTCCGTCTGTCTCGGATGATTTGTGCCGATCCAAGCCAGTTCACGACCAATGATGCGCTGGCAGCAGCAGAGTGGATTGCAGAATCTCAGGCGAAGCGGTTGGCAGAGAGTATCACGGAGATTCTCTCAGAGGCGGCTGGAAAAATCGAGCGTGTTTTTGTCAGTGGACATGGGGACTTCCTGGCCAGCCGAGCTTTAGAGCTGCTCGCCTTGCCATTGCCGGTTAGCTCACTCTCCGACCGTATCGGAATGGTCTTGTCGCGAAGCGGCCCGGCGCATGCCCTGGCGGTGTTGGCAGCGGAGGAATGGGCTCAATGAGTGTGCCGGCAATTCGAGTCGTGAAAATCGGTGGCAGCCTGTTCGATTATCCTGACCTGGCAACCGCCTGGAATCAGTGGCTGTCCAGAGAGTCAAAGATGATGACGGTCATGATTGCCGGTGGCGGGCCGTATGCAGATTTAGTACGCCAATGGGACAAGCAGTTTCAGTTAAGTGAAGAGACAGCACACTGGATGTGTGTGACATCGATGAGCATTACCGCTACCCTGCTCCACCAGCAGTTGCCTGGGACTCGACTGATTGATGACTGGCTAACGCTGAAAGAATGGATGTCGTCAGACAACCCAGCGGACTCGTCTGTTTTTTCAGTGGAATCATTCCTGGAATCGGTCGAAACAAGTTTGCCTGGTGATGCGTTACCACAGACTTGGGCAGTCAGCAGCGATTCGATTGCGGCGCGCCTGGCAGAGGTTCTTTCTGCTGAGGAGCTTGTGCTCTGCAAGTCGGCCTCGATCTCCCCAGAAAGTGACTGGCAACAACTGGCAGACGAGGGGTTTGTCGATCAGTATTTTCCCGAGATAGCAGCTCGCTTACCGGTTATCCGCTGGCTGAATCTGCGCAGCACGAACCTCGTTTCTGAGACGCCAATGGTTAGCTAGAGAGAGGCGGGGTGATTTTCTTTTAGTTCCACCACCAACCGGCCTGGTTGGCTGGCTTTGCCTTCTTCAAATAGGCACTGATCTGGGGATCCATTTGAGTCTTGTTTAGCACGGGCCAGGACTCAACTTGCACACCACCAGAAGCGGTAACGACCCAGCCGCGGCGGGTTTTCAAGAAGCTGCATTGAGGGGGCACGACTTTGGGAGTCAGCCAGGCTTCCAGTTTTACACGACTTTCTTGATCAGTCAGTAGCGGGATAC
>JAYGDG010000840.1:0-1917 GCA_046583015.1 Pirellulaceae bacterium
TTGTACTTTGAGCAACCCGTGCGCGCCATTTTCAAAGCCCACTGTTTTCAGTGCCATGGCGAAGAAGGTAAACCCAAGGGAAAACTGGACCTTCGCCTGCGACGGTTCATGGCGCGCGGCGGCGAATCCGGGCCAGCCTTAGTTGCCGGGAAGGCCACCGAATCGTTGTTACTGCAGCGCATCAAGAGTGGAGAGATGCCACCCGGCGACAAGAAACTTTCCGCGGCCGAGATTGCGCTGATCGAAACATGGATTAATCAGGGAGCCCGCACACAACGTGACGAACCCGAATCCCTGAAGGCTGATTTTCTTTCTTCGGAAGAGAAAAACTTTTGGGCATTTCAACCGGTCTCCCGCCCTCCCCTGCCAACCGTTACCAGGCCAGAGCTGGTAAACTCGCCAATCGACCGTTTTCTCCTCTACCGCCTGGAACAGGAAAACCTATCATTCTCATCCACTGCTTCCCGGCTCACACTCATCCGCCGACTCTCGATCAACATGCTGGGCCTACCTCCCACACCGGAAGAAGTGCAAGACTTCCTGCAGGATGATCGGCCCAATGCGTATGAACGTCTCGTCGATCGACTGTTGGCCTCACCACGCTACGGGGAACGCTGGGGACGCCACTGGCTGGACACGGCCGGCTACGCTGATTCCGAGGGATACAGCGAGAAGGACCCGGTACGCGAATTCGCCTACTTCTATCGAGACTACGTCATTCGCAGTCTGAACCAGGACAAGCCCTTCAACCAGTTCATTGTCGAGCAACTGGCGGGCGACGAACTGGTGACTTCCAACTACCAGGACATGACACTTTCCCAGCGGGAAAAGGTGATCGCCACGGGATTCCTGCGCATGGCACCGGACGGCACCGCCTCGGGAGGTGTTGATCGGGCAGTGGCCAGTAACGAGGTGATGGCAGATACGATCAAGATCGTCTCCTCTTCCCTGCTGGGGCTGACCGTTGGATGTGCCCGTTGTCACAATCATCGTTATGATCCAATCAGCCATGTCGACTACCATCGCTTGCGAGCCATTTTTGAACCGGCACTCGACTGGAAACAATGGAAGACTCCTGACCAGCGACGGATTTCACTCTACACGGAGAAGAATCGACAACAGGCAGCTGCGATCGAAACCCAGGCCAAGGCAGTCGAAAAAGAACGAGACGTCGTTCTCCAGGGTCACCTGAACCGAACTCTTCAGGAAGAACTGCTGATCCTTCCCGAAGCCCTGCGTGCACCGCTCAAGGCAGCCTACGAGAAACCTGCCAAGGAGCGTACCGAGCAACAGCTTGCACTACTGGATGAATATCCCAACGTGGGAAAGATCAGCAGTGGATCTCTCTACCTCTATAATCGCAAGCGTTCTCAACGCGCCGCCGCGATCGAAAAAATTGCCGCTGAAAAAGAAATGGAGCATCTCCAGCGGATCCAGCAGCAACAACTGGCGGCCCTGCCCACGGCACAACAAGCTGCTGTCAGCGCGGCTCTTGCCGTACCGGCAAAGCAGCGGACAGAGGTCCAGCAAACGCTGCTAAAGCAATTCCCCGGGCCGGCCGTTACAGCCGCGACCCTAAAAGATTACGCCCCGGAAGCAGCCGCCGAAGTTGCTCGGTATCGCCAAGTGGCCAACCAGGTCAAGACCATCGATTCCAAGAAGGAACTGGATGATTTCTCCGCGAAGGCCAAGGATATTCGCAGTACCATCACCAAGGAACTTTTTATCCGTGCTCTCACGGAGTCCAAGAACCATGCTCCTACCACGTTCCTGTTTCGACGAGGCAACCATGACCAGCCGGCTGAACCGGTTCCGGCCGGGGAACTTGCGGTATTGAATCAACAGCACCCGCTCACTATAGCGCCCAACAATGCAATCCTGGACTCGACCGGGCGACGCCTGGCTTATGCGCGTCAC
>JAYGDG010000853.1:0-8967 GCA_046583015.1 Pirellulaceae bacterium
TCGAGAAAAAAACGCGTCGCCTAAAACTCTTATCACGCATTTACGACCGGACTGATGGCAAGAACAAGTTGTTGCGTCGTAAGCGAGATCACATGTGGCACGAGTCGTCTGCGAGAGTCGTCAGTCGGGACAATATTACTGCCTATTATTCCGATTACCCGGAGGGTGAAGACGGTGTAATGGTGTCGGACGATCAGTTCTTTGACCTGGTTGAACCAGCCTTAGATCCGGTGTTGGAGGCGATCAAGGTAACGCGCCGCTACATGAACATTAAAGACTGGCGTCATATCCCCACGCTCGACCAGAATGACGACTTACCCTGGCCATTAGCGTTGGGTGCCATTGATCAGCTGGTCCTGGGTGGGAATCGTTTAGCGACAGAACCGGAGGCTCGGGAGGCGATTCGTGGCTGGGTGAACCAGGGTGGCCGCCTCTGGATCATACTAGACAAGACCGATCTCAAGACGGTCAGATTATTGCTGGGTGATGCGTTTCCCGCCTACCTGGTCGATGAGGTTTCCTTGTCGCAGTATCAGATTATTCCTCATCAGGATATGGTCAATTCCGATCCTGAGCTGCGCGAAGTCGAGGTTCCGGTGAAATTATCTCGGCTGGTTACTGAGGGAGTGGACGTGAGCCATTCGGTTGATGGTTGGCCGGCAGCCTTCTGGCTAAAGTACGGTGATGGTGAGATTCTTTTCACTGCGTTGGAGTTGAGAGCCTGGTCGCGACCTCGGCGGGAGCTGATCATTCGACCCCGGGGAATACCTGGTCAAGTTTTGGATACTCCTCCCTTGCAACAACTGGCGGAACGGTTTTTTGAGGAACCGCAATCAAGACAATGGAGCGAAGAAGACTTTCAGCAGTACATTGGTGAGCAGATTGGCTACCAGATCGTGACGAAGGAGTGGATTATTGCGATCTTGGGATCTTTCTGTGGCATTCTCCTGGTAGCTGGCTTCTGGTTGTCTCATGTCCGGCACTTGGAGCGAATGCTCTGGATCGGTCCGCTAGCCGCCGCCTGTACGGCGATGCTGTTGGCTGGTTTGGGAAAGATGTCTCGTGAATCGGTCGCTTCTACCGTGGCGGTCGTTCAATGGGTTGCGCCAGTCAGTCAGTCACAGTTTGTGCCCGTGACTGGTTTGGCAGCGATTTACAGTCAGCGGGCATCCGAAGACATGATTGGTGTCCAGCAGGGGGGCGTCTTGTGGCCGCACATGGGTAGTTCGGACACGACCACGAGTTGGCTTGTCTGGACGGATCATGGCCAGTCACAATGGGAAAAACTGACGTTACCGGAAGGTGTTCGCAAGGCAGTCTTCCACCAGTTCATTCCTGTGAAACAGCCCTTGGGAGCGAGCGCAAGTTTAACCAGCCAGGGACTCTCGGGGCGGGTACAAGTGAAACCTTTCGAGCAAATCTCTGACGCCTTGCTCGTTACCCCTGGTGGCGATCGTTACACGGTTCGGGTTGAGGGGGACCAGTTTACTTCTGGTCCGGAAGATCGGCTTAAGGAAGGTGATTTTTTTGGCAGTGGGTTGATCGTTGAAGACGAACAACGTCATCGCCAGCAGGTTCTTGAGCAGTTATTGGGGTCAGCCGAGGGTCGTAAGCCCCATGTTTTTCAACAGCCCACGATTCTGGCCTGGTCGAAACCAGTCACCATCGGCTTGGATTTTCCGCCACAGCACGAGCGGCTTGGTAGTGCCTTGCTGGCGTTACCGTTGAATCTGGAAGCCACGCCTCGTGGAGAAGACTTTGTTCTGCCGCCCTGGTTGTGTCCTATTCAAACCGTGGTTGGCAAGGACGGTAATCGGGCATCTGTGTTGTATGACAATAAACGAAAGAGATGGGCTGGAAAGAACTTTGGCCAGCGCCGTATTTGGTTACGTATTCAGTTGCCCAGGCAGGTACTGCCGGCGGCCCTGACCGAGGCGGTAGTGACCATGGATGTGGAGTTCCAGGAGTTTGATTTGCAGTTGTTATCCGTCCAGGACGAGGAATTAACGGTTTTGCAGAGTTTGACCGATCCTGTTGGGTCGCAAACGGTGAGGATTAATCAGAGTGACATGTTGCAGCTGGATGCCGATGGCGGACTGCTCATGGTAGTCCAGGTAGTGGCCGGGAAAGGCCAAACTGAAAAAGGCAAGCGAGCGAAGAAGTACACGTGGCAGATAAGAGATTTCTCTGTGGAACTGCGCGGCCAGCGGCTGGCGCCCTAGCGGGCAGTTTCTAGAGTGTTTTGCGGAGACTGAAATGAGTGATCGTGAACCTGTCGTAGTGATTGACCGGCTGACCAAGAAGTATGGTGAGTTTACCGCGGTCGATGATGTTTCCCTGACGCTCGATCGGGGGCGAATTCTGGGCTTTATTGGCCCCAATGGGGCTGGCAAGACGACCACCATCAAGATCCTGGTGGGATTGGCCAAGCCCACGTCGGGCTCAGCCAGTATTGCTGGGGCCGATTGTGTCCGCGATGCCCGTCGTATTAAGCGACTGGTTGGCTACATGCCTGATACGTTTGGATCGTATGACAACATGAGAGTTCGGGAATACCTCGACTTCTTTGGAGCGGCGTTTGGGATTCCGCGGAAACCGCGGGCCACACGTATTGCGGAAGTGATGGAAACGACTAACTCCACCTACATGCAGGATCGCTACGTTGAGACGTTGAGTCATGGCATGAAGCAACGAGTGGGGATTGCCCGTACCTTGTTACACGATCCCGATGTGCTCGTGTTTGACGAACCGGCCAATGGGCTGGATCCCGAGGCGAGAATCGAAATGAGGGAGTTGTTGTTGCGTTTAGCGGAGATGGGGAAGACGTTGATTGTAACCAGTCACATCTTGCCGGAGTTGTCCCGCATCTGTGACCAGGTTGCGATTATCCACGACGGAAAACTGATGGCCTTTGGGATGCTTGACCAGATTTTACGTGAGTTGGATCAGCATCGCATGATGGAAGTCCAGTTGGCATCGACTGAAGCGATTGACCAGGCGGTGGCATTGTTGCGGGCATCGCTGGGCGAAGGGGCGGAAATTAACACCTCGTTAGCCGAATCGACCATTCGCTTCCGGACTGCTCTGGATGAAACAGCCCTTAGCCAGGTTTTGGCGAAATTGATTCGGGCCGATATTCTCGTAACGCAATTCCGTGAATTGCAGACTGACCTGGAAGATGCATTCATGACCGTGACACGTGGAACCGGCAGCCAGCAGAAGAGCGGCGAGACGGTGCCAGTGACGAACAATGAGGACCAGGCTAACAGCTAAACGAGTGACTTACTGATCTGTCCAGACGGGATCACTTGGTCTGGATGCGAAGCAGGTAAACATGATCTTTAATCCGATTGTCCAACGAGAACTGATTGGCATGCTGCGCACGCGCAAGGCCATGGCAGTGCAGGTGCTGTTGGTGCTGATGTTTGCCGCGCTGGTTATCTTCCGTTGGCCGAGCGATCCTACGGTTGATTTGGCAGGTAATAAATCGCAAGAAGTTTTTCGCTTGTTCGGCTATGGTCTCTTGACCGCCATCATCGTGCTGGTTCCAGTCTTTCCGGCAAGCTCGATTGTTCGAGAAAAGATCAAGGGGACGCTGGAGCTGCTGTTTAATTCGCCCATGTCGCCGAAGGCTATTTACGCTGGGAAAACAGCTGGTGTGATGGTCTTCGTGTTACTGCTGCTGGCGTTGAGTTTTCCAGCCGGGGCAGCCTGCTATGCGATGGGTGGTATCTCGTTGGTCAATGACGTGATGGCCTTGTATTGTTTACTGGCACTCGTAGCCTTGCAGTACACGTCGCTGGGATTCCTAGTCAGTAGTTATTCCAATTCAATCGATGGTGCGATTCGCGCTACCTATGCACTGGTGATGGTGTTGACGGTGGTAACCTTGGGACCCCACCTGGTGCTGCAAGGTCATGGGTCATTTCTTACTCCGATGGCAGACTGGTGTCGTTGTATTTCGCCACTGACCGCAGTGATGGAGGTGCTTGGCCATCGGGATGTTACCAGCCAGGGACTGCTCAACTCCGGCGGTACCCCGTTGAAATATGCCGTCTTGTCGATCTTCAGCATCGTGATCTTTTCCTGGTGGACGATCAGTCGCTTGAACCTGAAGATTTTTGACCGTGCCCGTTCGGCAGGAAGAATTACCGACGAGTTGTCGCAGGAAGAACAATTAACGCGGGGAACAGTTTGGCTGATTGATCCGCAACGACGCAAGGCAGGGATTGGACCCTTATCAAACCCGGTGATGGTAAAAGAATTTCGTAGCCGAAGATTTGGCCGGGCGCACTGGATGTTGCGAATCGTGTTCTTCAATATCCTGCTCTCGGTGATCTTGATTCACCTGGTCATGCGTTCAGCGACTGTCTGGAAACCCGAGACCCTCGGCAGTTACCTGGTGCTTTGGCAAATTGCCTTGATCCTGCTGATTACCCCCAGTTTAGCCGCTGGTTTGATTAGCTCGGAGCGAGAAAGTGGTGGTTGGCAGTTACTCTTAATGACGCCCCTCTCGCCTCTTCGTATCGTGATCGGGAAACTATTGAGTGTCGTGGTGACTATCTTGCTGGTCGTGATCGCGACGCTACCGGCTTATGTCCTGATCCTTTTCGTTAAACCGATCATGCTGCCTCAAATTCAGCAGGTGTTGTGGTGCCTGCTCTTTACCGAGTTGTTTGCCTTGGCGGTCAGTTTCGCTTTTAGCAGCTTGTTTCAGCGGACCACCACGGCAACCGCTTTTTCTTTTGGGCTGCTGATCATGATTTGTATAGGCACCCTGGCAGTCTGGCTGGGAAGAGATGGCCCGTTTGGTGAAGTAGTAGTAGAAAACGTGCTGAAAGTGAACCCACTGGCGGCTTCTTTATCAGCGATCCAGGCGCCAGGATTTAAGGACTACGATTTATTGCCAGCCAACTGGTATATCCTGGGGATTGCCTCGGCAGTGGCATTTATCGTGTTGAGCGTTCAGACCTGGCGACTAACACGCCCTCAGTAGAAGCAAACAGGTGATATGTTGAGAAAACAAAACCGGCAACAACAGTTGATGAGAATTTGTCGACGAGCTTGGCTGACACAGCCAGAGACGACTCCGAAATGGGGAGGCAATTCTTTCCTATTAGTGATCTTGCTGGTCCTCGGATTGATCAGTCTGCCAGGTCGACCGGCGTTTGGGCAACAGGACCTCTTGGCGCCAATCAAATTCGATTGGCCGATGTTGACCAACCCGGTGGTTAAGAATCCACCGATCAAGTTTGACTATTCGCCGCGGCTCGTCCCCTTGTGGATCGAGGCCCTCCAGCAGTCCGAGGCGGGGGCGCAGCGGCGAGCTGCGCAAGCGATATACCGGGCATCCTTTCACGAAGTGGCAGGATTGAAGAACGCGGTTCCTCACCTGCAGGCGATATTGGCCAATACCAAGGGAAATCGAAGTGCCCGGATTGCCGCAGCCCACACACTGATTCGCCTTGACGCGCGCGATTCAGCTGAGTTGTTTGGCAAGGTGGCGGCTAGCGGAGATATTGAATTGTGCTTACTCATTGAACCCGCATTGGCTGCCTGGCAATACAAACCGGTCCAAGAAACCTGGCAACAACGTCTCCAGGATCCGCTCACTAACGAGGGACTGGTCTTGTTGGCGATCCAACAGCTATCAGCGGTTAAAATGCTTGGCATTGCCCCCCGGTTAGAAGAAATTGCCATGAACGAGAACGCGGGTATTGCTTACCGTGTTGAAGCGGCCAAGGCGTTAGCTGCGATGGGCCAGACGCCACTCGCTAAGTCTGCCGAGTCTTTGCTAAAGTATGACAAGGCACCGCTGGTTGATCGGCTGGTGGCTGGCCAACTGTTACAGATCAGTGACCCGATTGAAGATCAGTCACAGCAACAAGAGTTGTTTGCACTGCTAACAAAGCTCGCCCAGGATCCACAAACCGCGGTGGCTCGACTAGCCCTGCAAGCCTTGCTGGAATTGCAACCACAAACCCTGGTGGACCAGGCTGATCGTTGGAGTCAAAGTAGGGATCCCAAGATTCGCCTGCTTGTTGCCCAGGCATTGTTGCGAACTGTCACACCGCAGCCAGATCGTCTCCGCAAGGTAGTCGCGGTCTTGAATGATGCTGAACTGGATGTGCGCGTGAAGGTAGCTGAAGGAATCAAAGAGCTTTCTCAAGAAGCTGCTATGAAAGCTATTTTTGTCGATTTACTCAGTGAAGAATTGGATCGTGGTCCCGAGTTCTGGCGCAGCCAGGAACAGGCGATGATCTTGCTGGTTGACTTGAAGCACGGGCCAGCAGCGCCGCGGATGGCTGCCTTGCTGGAAGCAAAGGAAGCGGAAGTGTTTGCCACGGCCGCCTGGGGTTTGCGGCGACTCAAAGCGGTTGATCAATTGCCTGCCTTGCAACAACGGGCAGACCAACTAATCGTCCTGCTGGAAAAGACACTACCTGAAGAGAATGCTGTCGACGATGTAAACGAGCAACTGGCACAGATTTTCCAGGCGTTTGGCGAAATGAAGTATGCCGAAGCGCTACCGACTCTCAAGAGAGCTGCTCAAAAAAACGGTATTGCCTTTACCGTGCGGTCGTCCGCGATCTGGGCAGTGGGTGTCATTAATAGTGGGAAATCGGATTCTGCATTTGTAAAATTCTGCTACGAGCGCATTTTGGATGAAGATATTTTTAATCCGGAAGCCGGCATTGTTAAGCAAGCATGCGCTATTGCACTGGGACAGATGAAGTCAGCAGAGGCAGTTGCCTTTTTGCTGGAGCGTCACGACAAACTGGATTTCAAATGGGCCTGTTCCTGGTCGTTGAACCAGATCAATGGGCACCCGATCCTGGAATTTGATCCTATTGTGATTGCACCGGGAGTCTGGTTCCTGGATGTCGTCGATGCCGAAGAGGGTGAGTAACTGTCTCTCTTCAGGGCAGACGGGTAATCGGGCTCTCCAGGGGACAGCAGGAGCCAGATACAGTAGAATCCAGAGGAGATCACTTGCGCTTCTGAAGCTGTCTAACCTGGTTTTCCGGCTGCGAAGGGAATTACGGATGATCGAGTTTCTGCACTGGTTCTCGATTCGCTCTGCCATGGGACTGGCCGGACTACTGGTCCTGGTCGGTCCATCAGCGGCGGCTCCACCCCAGCCAGCACCGGTTCAGTTTGCTCGTGATATCGCTCCCATTCTCTCGGACACTTGTTACCAGTGCCATGGTCCGGACGCGGCGCAACGCGAAGCCAAGCTGCGACTGGACACCCGGTCGGGGTTATTTGAGACGAGGGAAAAGCAGCAGATCGTGGCTCCGGGAAACCGCCAGGCGAGTCACCTCTGGAACCGGATTACGGCCAAGGATGTTGATGAGCGGATGCCCCCAGCGGATTCGGGTAAGAGCCTCACGAGGGAACAGGTGGACTTGATTGGCCGCTGGATTGAGCAGGGAGCTGACTGGCAGGGACACTGGTCATTCGTTAAGCCACGACGGCCGGCGTTACCTGTTACTCGAGACCGCCAGTGGGGGCATAATGCAATTGATCGTTTTGTGCTGGCTCGGCTGGAGAAAGAGAACATGCGGCCTGCTCTGGAGGCAGAGCGAGCGACGTTGATTCGTCGCGTGACGCTGGACTTAACCGGCTTGCCGCCGACACGGAACGAGGTGCAGGCCTTTCTGGCGGACCAGTCACCGGGAGCTTACGAGCGGGTGGTTGACCGTTTGCTGGCTTCTTCAGAGTACGGCCAGCGGATGGCGGTCCAGTGGTTAGATGCCGCTCGCTATGCTGACACGAGCGGTTACCAGACGGACGGTGAACGGTTTATGTGGCGCTGGCGTGACTGGGTCATCGCAGCTTACAACCAGGGGATGCCATTTGATCAGTTTACGATTGAGCAGTTGGCTGGTGATTTGTTGCCCCAGGCCACGATCCGCCAGCGCATTGCCACGGGTTTCCACCGTAATCACCGAGCCAACTCGGAGGGAGGTATCGTTTTTGAAGAGTTCCTTGTCGAATATGCGGCCGATCGCGTGGAAACGACGGCAACGGTTTGGCTGGGACTAACGATGACTTGTGCACGGTGTCACGACCACAAATATGATCCTTTTACTCAGCGAGACTACTACCAGTTGATGGCTTATTTCAACAATGTGCCGGAGCAGGGCAGGGTCATGAAGTTTGGCAACTCGGTGCCGGTGATGCGGGCTCCGACGGCTTTTGATCAGCGTGCCCTGGCAACGGTTGGCGAGCAATTGAAGCGGGTAGAAGCCAAGTTGCAGGCCAGTCGGCCCGTCGCTCAGCGGGCTCAGCGCCGCTGGGAGAAGGGCAACTTGCCGCCCGCTTTGGATGGAGCCATTGAAGAAGACCTGGCGGTCTATTTGCCGCTCGACGGCAATACTGACGATCGACAGGAAAGTACAGTGAAGTCCGTTACGGTACCGGCAGGTGACCTGGCTTATCAGGATGCCCGTCGCGGACTGGGGCTGGCCCTGGATGGAAAGCGTTTCGTAGAAGTTAAAGATTTTCCTCACCTCACGGGACGCGATAAGTTCTCGTTTACCCTTTGGGTTTCTGCTGCAGATGACACCGGCGGAACATTGTTATCGTTGATGGATGATGGAGATTCACGTGACAAGGGATTGAGTTTGTTTGTCGAAAAAGGCCGCTTGCATGTGAATTATGGACCGCGCTGGTTAGACGATGCCTTGCGCGTGCAGGCTCAGCAACCACTGGTTGCCGGCCGCTGGTATCACGTCGCTATGACCTATGACGGATCTCATAAAGCTGCCGGCTTGAAATTGTATGTCGACGGTCAACTGCAGCCATTGCAAGTCGGCTTGGATGTCTTCACGGGCACTTTTAAAACGGAATATCCTTTGCGACTGGGCTCCCGCGGTATCGCCCCTCATTTTTGCGGGCAACTGGACGAGGTGCGGTTTTACCGTCGCGAGTTATCGGGGCGTGAAATCCAGGTAGTTTCCG
>JAYGDG010000859.1:0-4378 GCA_046583015.1 Pirellulaceae bacterium
CAGGTGCTGTTTTCTCTTCCGGTTCCGGCGAACTCGCTGGTCGACACCCCGACCAGCAGATGATCGCAATCGTCAGCAGCGCCAACCAGGCCGTGCCCCGGCTGGCAGCGAATCGTTCATTTGCCGCAACACGTTTCGGCATAAGTACCCCGTCACACTTGAGCCTTGAATTCTCGCCACCGGCAGTATCCTGCCGGCAGCCCCCTAACACCAATCCTAGATCATTGCAGGAGGAAAGGGGAACCCCGTTATTGCTCCCGCTCGACAGTTAACCTGCCACCCGCGAACCGGCTAATTCATCCCAGGCAACATCAATACCCAGTCCCGGGAGTTCATGGAGTGTCGTCAGGGGGCCTTGAATCTCCAGCGGGTTCCTGGCAATCCGCTGTTGATGATAAAAAGGTCCCAGTAAGTCTCCCGGATACTTCTCGACCTGCATGTTTTCGCGGCTAACAATCAGGTGGGCCATCGCCGCAGTCGCCACATCCCACTCAAGATTTGAACCGATGGAGCAGGCCACCCCGTGTTGGGCGGCAAAGTCAACGATTTCCGCTGCCTTGCGAATGCCACCGTTCTTTCCCGGGTAAACACTGATCGCATCACAACAATCATTGCGAATCAGCTCCTGGGCATCGACCAGGTCAAAACAGGTGTCATCGGCCAGGATCGGGACTTGGGTTTCCCGTCGGACACGTGCCATGGCTTCGTAATCACGCTTCGGAGTTGGCTGCTCTGCCAAGTCGATACGACAATCGGCTAGTTGATTGATGCAATCAATGGCTGTCTCGGTATCCCAGCCGCAATTGGCATCAATCACCAGGAATCGCTCCATGCCAATCACTTCGCGGACCGCCCGCACCCGGGCAACATCATCCTCCGGGCGCCCACCGACTTTCACCTTGATGGTATCAAACCCCATCTCGATGAGTTCCGCGACACGGCTCTGGGCACGCGGTATATCGTAAGCACCAAGTGAAAAACGTGACCGGATCGTGAGTGGGCGCACGGCGCCTCCCAGCAGCTCAAAAACGGGCACCCCCGCTTGCTTACCGCGGATATCCCAGCAGGCCATCTCCAGTGCCGATTTGGCAAACCAGTTATCTGCACAAACCGCATCCATCTGCTGGTCAATTGCTTCGATGTCAGTCGGATCCATACCGGTAATTGCGGGAAACAGCACCTGGTGAATCAGGGCACAGGTATTGGTCGCCATTTCGCCACTCCAGCGCACCGTCACCGACGCTTCACCGACTCCCTCGTACTCACTGTCGGTAAGCAATCGAACCACGGCGAACTGGTGTCCGCTGGAAGCCCCGAGGGCGGAGATCATGCAGCATTCAGGTTTCAAGGGAATTCGTGGAGCAAACGTTTCAACGCCGGTGATCTGCATGGTGAATATCGCTCTAAATAAAGGAACGGATCCCGCGCCGCGGGTCCTGGAGAACTCAGGAGGGTGCGTTAACGGAACCTTCTGCCTGCGAGAAACGACGCACGACGTTAGCCGTGATTCGTGAAACAGCATCGTCTACCAGCAAGGAACTGGGCCAGCAAATTGAGCCTACAGAAAAAACGGCCGCTCCTTCCATCGGTTCGTGCAAGACCATCTCGGCACCTCCTTCATCCGGGTTTTGCCCCTGGGCCAGCAACTGGGTATTTTCCGGGGAACTGGGTGAGATCTTATCTGTTTCATGACCGGAGGCGCCACCGGGAATCCGCTGATGCTGGCAATTGATACCGAACAAGTCTCCCGTGGCCAGCGAGGTCCCTTCAAAAACCCAGTGCGAGCAATCCACCACCCGGTAGGGACCTGCCGTCATGATTCCCCGGTCATCGTAAACCACGCCCAGCAAATTGGCTTCCGACTCATTTCTGATGTGAAACCGACTCTCAAAAGGAGAATCGGGGGCGTTTAAAACCCTGGCCTCTCCATTCTGGTAGATACACGTATTTTCATCCGTAAATTCCACTTCACAATTAAGTCCGTTGCCTCCCAGGTACATCAGTCGACCGCCACGTTCAAAGACCCATGCCTTGAGTCTCTGGTACATGGCCCGCGACCAGTATTCCGGATGGGTGCTAATAATTAGCACCCGGTAATCATCAAGGTTCAGCGTTTCCCAGTGAAACTGCGTTTCCGAGTAGACATCAGCCCGAAATCCTTCCCGTTCCAGCCAGCCCAGCAGACGCCATTCTGCCGGCGCGACATGGCAAGCGGCGCGGCCTTCGATCGGCCCGCCAATTTCTTCGTCCTCCGGAATATGATTAATAGGTTCGGGGCGGTCGAAAGAAAGCGGATCATACTGTTCAAATCCCCAGCTAACATGTTCGGGATCGGTATAGCGATGAAGTTCCAGGCGGGCATTAGCCGTTGGTTTGTCGGGCAACGTACTGGGGTGAATGTAATTGCTGCGACCACCGAAGTTGTTGTAAGCATTCCAGTTAATATTTGCCAGCAAGACGGCGATCGGAGCAGTCGGACGAGCGGGCGCTACGATCCAGGGAAACGAAAAGAACAAACCCGACTCGGTCTTGGCATGGAAGTAATACAATCCCGACTCTTCCGGGGCCGTTATATACTGCTTGTGATGGGGATGGGTATAACCGGCTTTATTCCACTCCACGCCGGTCTGTGAATAATCCCCGTCCGGAGTAATCTGGACCGTCGCTCTTGGTCCGTGTTCGTCAAACCAGCCGATCGTTCGCACGTGCCTCTTCTCGATTCCATAGTGCCAGAGATCCAACTTGTACGGCTCATGGGAGTGAACACGAAACTCAGACTGCTCACCGGCCTGCACGCACTTGGGCCAGGCATAGCCCAGTAACTGGTCTTTCAGGAGGCGAAAGTGGTAGGGTTGCGAGGCGGCGTCCACATCAAGCATCAGGCGTTTGAAACCGTAACCCGGACAAGCCAGTGTTACCTGGTAACGCCCTTGGGGAAGCTCCGCTCGAATCGCCCCCGAAGCCGTCGACCGAACTTCCAGCTGAATCGATTCATTCTCAAACTCTACTTGCACGTCAGGCAACACGACGTACCGTTCGTCACTGACATAACCAACCAACATGATCGCATTCAATCCCCTGTTAAGTTACCTTACTGGCTTACTGTCACTGCGGAATGCTAATGCCCATATCGCGCATCAACATCTGCATATCATCCCAAACTTGCCGCTTGGCACTGGGATTTCGCAACAGATAAGCGGGATGGTAGGTCGCCACCACCTTGATTCCCTGGTATTCATGGAACTGACCTCGCAATCGCCCAATCGTCTCCTTGGTGTCGAGCAAATTCTGCGCAGCCACGGTCCCTAGACAACAAATATATTCAGGCTTGATTATTTCTAACTGGCGTTGCAAGAAACCACGGCAATTCGCTGCCTCTTCAGGCGCCGGATTACGATTTTCCGGCGGACGACACTTGATCACGTTCAGGATGTAAACATCCTCTCGTTGCAACGTACAAGCCTGGATAATATCGTTGAGCAACTTCCCGGCACGACCAACAAAGGGAACACCCTGTCGATCCTCATCCCGCCCAGGTGCTTCTCCCAGGAAACAAAGTCGAGCCTGGGGATTCCCGTCTCCAAAAACCGTTTGCGTACGGCTAGCCGCTAATTCCCCGCAACGTTCACACTGGCGAACCTCTTGCTCAATGATATCGAGAGCAGCCACCGGATCTATTTTTGCTGACATGTCCTTCGCTCCATCCACTGCCGTTTCGTTCACAGCCTGGTCGTTCACAGCCGCTTTGTCCAGTACCGTTTCGTTCACTGCCTGATCGGTCACAGCCGGCAGATCGACCGGGACCCTGGAATCCGACGCGCGCGGCCAGTGCGTAACGCCCGCCCGACGGTAACTGTCCAATCGCTGAATCGCCATCTTGCGGGCACGTCGCTGCGGCGAGGAGTGATCATTTTCCGTTGTCACAGGTCGATTCCTGAAATATCTAACCAACTCAGCCAAGCCGGACTACGGGCTGCCAATTGCCCGAGTATACGGATATTGAGCGGAAATTGCGACACTCCCAAACTCGCTGTGAAACATCGAGTCCCTGTCTCAAAACCGATTTATAAACTATGATGAAGCTGTTATGCCAGTCTCTCAAGTCGCCATCGTCGGTCGTCCTAACGTGGGCAAATCCAGTGTTTTTAATTGGCTGGTTGGCCGCCGCTTGGCGATCGTCGACGGCGTCGCAGGGGTAACACGGGACCGCATCAGTCACCTGTTAACACATAAAAAACACTATTTTGAGCTGGTCGATACGGGTGGAATCGGAATCGAAGATTCCGATAATCTCACAAAGGAAGTCGAAGATCAGATTGTCCAGGCCATGGACAATGCCGATCTGATCCTGTTCGTGGTTGACACACGTTCCGGTATC
>JAYGDG010000003.1:0-2137 GCA_046583015.1 Pirellulaceae bacterium
ACACGAAAACATTATTTTCTGGCGTAACGCCGCGACTTGACAGGACATTGATGGCCGCCAGGTAATCGACGTAGCCATCTTTCCTAAGTGGAGAAGTAATCCGCGTCGTCTCTTTGGATACAGTGAACGGTAACTTCGCAATGGGTTCTACTGCTGGCAAGTTGTCCTCAGCAACCAGGCCAAAACCGACTAACACGGCAAGGCATCCCGTGGCAATGAATCGTCGACTCGTCATCTTGCCTTCCTTCTCTAGAACCGAATCATTCTAGGCAATGATCTCGCGGATCGGTTTACCGTGGTCAATATCGAGCCGCTTGCGACCGGGGATTTCCAGCTTGCGGGAATCAAGCCCCAACTGGTGCAGGATCGTGGCATGCACATCGGTCACGTAGTGCCGATCCTCGACGGCGTGGAAACCGATCTCGTCGGTCGCCCCATGCACGACCCCCCGCTTCAAGCCACCACCGGCCATCCAGACACTAAAGCCAAAGATGTGGTGATCCCGCCCGTTACTGCTCTGCGACCCTGGCGTACGGCCAAACTCGCTGGCAAAAATCACCAGCGTCTCGTCCAGCAGGCCGCGGCGATCCAGGTCTTCCAGCAATCCGCCAATCGGTTGATCGACGGCCATCGCATTCTTACTATGGTTCGCCTTGAGTGCGCTGTGCGCGTCCCACGAACCCGCACCCCCGGCACCATGCTGGATCTGCACAAAGCGAACGCCCCGCTCGACTAGCCGCCGAGCCGCCAGGCACTGTTGGCCAAAGGCACGCGTCGGTCCCTTGTCGATTCCATAGAGCCGGTTCGTTTCGGCCGTTTCGCGGGAAAAATCCATCACCTCCGGTACTGATCGCTGCATTCGAAAGGCCAACTCATAGGAGGCAATCCGAGCCGCCATGGCTGGATCATCCGGGTACTCGACCCCGCGCAGGGTATTGAGCTGACCGATCAGGTCCTGACCAATCTTACGAGCGTCGGCCTGGACCGGTCGCCCCGGCTGGCCAAACACGAGCGGATTCTTGGGATCAACCCGCAGCGGAACCGCATCGTGGGCCGGACCAAGATAGTGACCATCTCGCTTGTTCCAGTACTCCCGGTTACCAATCGAAATAAACTGGGGCAGGTTATCGTTGAGCGATCCGAGGCCGTAATGGACCCAGGCCCCAAGGGTGGGAAAGTTTCCATCATTGCGATGCCGACCCGAGTGGAACTGGGTCTGGGCACCATGGTTACTGTCGGTCGTCCACATCGAACGGACCACGGCCAGCTTGTCCACGTTGCGGGCCAGGTGCGGAAACCAGTTGCTGATCTCGATACCGCTCTCACCATGTTTTTCATATCCAACCTGCAGCGGATAGAGCGTGTTGCGCTGATTCCCATTGGCATCGGGAACCACCAGACGTTCGAGCGCCAGCTTCTTGGGGTCCTGGGTATCAGCAAAGGGCGTATCGGCAATCGTCTTGCCCGCGTACTTGTTGAGCATCGGCTTGGGATCAAAACTCTCCATCTGGCTGACGCCACCATTCATGAAGAGCCAGATCACGTTGTTGGCCTGCGGCGCAAAATGGGGCTGACCGGTCGGCTTTCCATGCGACTCAGCTGCCTGCCCTTCCTGGTGCAACATGGCTCCCAGCGCCAGGCCGGTAAATCCTTGCCCCACGTCTGCGAGAAACGTTCGCCGATTTTGATGTTTTCTGTTCATACGGTCGTCTTTATCTCCTGCCACTTACCTAGCGCAGTGTCACGAAATCATTGTGATTAATCAATGTCCAAATAAAATGGGCCCGCGCCTGCTCGTCAGAGCCCCCGGGCAATTGCCGCCAGGCCTGCAAAGCCCGGCTGCTGGCTGCTACTTCATCCTCCCCCGGCTTCATCCCCAGCAAGAGAGCAAAGGCCCTGTCTATAAAGACCCGTTCATCCGGGGCCTCGCTCGACAACCGCCCGGAAATCTGTTTTGTCGCATCGAGTACCAGCGTGCTGTTGGTCAAGGCGAGCGCCTGCTGCGGCACAATACTCACTTCTCGACGATAACAGTCCGTGACAACCGCTTCATCAAAAGTGGTCAAAAAAAGGTTGCGGGCGTTGTTCGAGTGGAAGAAATAGAGGCTGCGGCGCCGCGAATTGGCTTGCGCAGCTG
>JAYGDG010000005.1:0-6407 GCA_046583015.1 Pirellulaceae bacterium
AGGCTGTCAAAACAATAGCCTGTTAGCACGCATTCGGGGAATACAGTCAGTAGGGCTCCTTGCTGAGCGGTTTCGCTGAGGTGGCCTTCCATGGCGGTAAGATTTGCTTCCACGTCCATCAGGGCCACATCCATCTGAACCCCGGCTACCGTGATCAGGTCTTCTGACACTTGAGTATCGCCAAGGGGTTCGCTTTTGGTGGGTTCATTCATGGTCGGGCTTGCCCCCTTCCCCCTGGCCGGGTTCCCGGATAGCGGCAGCAGCCACGGTACCGATCCGACCTGCCAATCGGTTGATCTTGCCTGTCCCATCGGGATGCAAACGATTGCTTAGGAAAATGACGAACAGATTGAGTCCCGGATCCATCCATAACGAGGTGCCGGTAAAACCGCCGTGGCCAAACGCTCGATCCGTAAACAATTCACCACGGTTGGATGAATACCCGGTTCGCTTGTCCCAACCAAGTCCCCGTTTGCCGCTGGAAACTGCCTGCGGCGCGGTCATCACATCCACCGTCCGCGAGTTGAGAATCCTGACCCCGGCATACTGGCCGCCGCCGAGCATCATCTGAGCATAGACGGCCAGATCTTCGGCCGTCGAAAACAAGCCCGCATGCCCCGCGATGCCACCAAGCAGGTAGGCCCTGGGATCATGGACCTCTCCCTGCATCCATTCTCCATCTCGCGTTTCCGTGGGAGCAGCACGTTTTCGCTGCGCCAGGCCAGGCTTATATCCGGTATCGGCCATTCCCAGGGGACGAAAAATCTGCTGCTGCGAAAACTCGTGGACGTTCTTCCCAGTGATCTTGTGAACCAGGTCGGCCAGCATAATGAACCCAACATCCGTATAAATAAATTTCTCTCCCGGCTTGGCAACCAGTTTTAAGGCATAGATACGTTCCATGGAACGCCGCGGGCCATCCCGGTAATCTTTGAGTGAATTATCCGGGATCAGTCCCCCCTGGTGCGTCAGCAACTGGAAGAGCGTGATATCTTTTTTCCCCTCGGCCGCGAACTCTGGCACGTAAGCGGATACCCGCTCGCCAATCCGCAATTGACCTTGCTCAACCAGTGCCATGATGCTGGTGGCCGTCGCCACCGGCTTGGTGATCGAAGCCATGTCAAAGACTGTGTCAACGGTCATCGGCACCTTGGCCGGTTTTACCTGTTTGTGACCGTAAGCCTTGAGCCAGACGATTTTTCCACGATGACCGACCGCGACCACGCAACCAGGCATCTGCCGCTTGGCCAGTCCCTCGGCCACGACCTGGTCGATATGGGCTAGTCGCTGGGAATCCATACCCGCCTCTGCGGGCGGAACTTTGGGCAACTTGGGAGGAGGTTCTGCTGCGGTCACCGCCGTCGCCAACAAGAGCATGGCAGGCCAGCATCGTCGAGCTAATAATTTCATCTTAGTCTCTCCCTACTGCTGGCAGTTACTTTAGCTGCTGCCAGGCCCAGCGGTACAAGTTGCGGGCGTCCGTGTAACGGGCGTCCGAACTGGATGCGCCCAGGACCACCATCAGCAGTTGTCGGTTGCCTCGTTGGGCAGCGGAGACCAGGCAGGCACCGGCAGCGCTGGTCGTCCCTGTTTTGACCCCCAGGTAGTCTTCAATGGCCAGCAGGCGGTTCGTGTTTTTCCAAACCACGTTGCGTTGCTTCCCTGCCTGATCGGTCAACGTGCAACCATGTTGACGCGTACCGACGGTCTGGCGAAAAGCAGGCAGTTGCATGGCCTGGTAAGCCAGTCGCAGCAGGTCGCTGGCCGTCGTGTGATGATCCTCTGCGGTCAGCCCGTGTGGATTAGCAAAACGTGTTTGTGTCATGCCAAGTTGCTTGGCCCGGCGATTCATTTGAATAATGAATCGTTGGAAAGGGGTGGCCTTCCTGACACTACGGTCCGTTGCAAATCGCCCGCCAAAATGTTCTGCCAGCGCTACCGAGGCATCGTTGCCGGACGGGAGCATCAGGCCATAAAGCAGTTCTCTGACGGACAACGATTCTCCTGCTCGTACGCCAGCGGTGGAGCCGCGGGTCTCGTCTGCCTGGCGAGAAAAGGTGATCGTCTCGTTAAGAACCTCTCCGTGGGTTTGCGCCAGGCCAAGCACGAGATAAGCAGTCATGATCTTGGTGGTGCTGGCCATGTCCAGCGGTTTGTTTTCATTACTTCCCCAGAGCAGTTTGCCTGTCTTGGCGTCTGCAATGGCCCAGGCTTTACAGGTGACGAAGGGAGTCCCGTTGAGCGAATCGGCAGGCTTCCTGGGAAGCTTCTGCTTGTTGACCGCTGCCGGTGTTGGCACGGACGGGGTTTGTGTAATCAACGGTCCGAGAGCCTTCCAGGTAGCCGCATCAACGATTCCGCTGGCGGGGATCTTATGAAGGCTCTGAAATTGCATGACGGCTTTTTTTGTGTTGGGACCAAAGTCCCCGTCCACGGCAAGACCGGGTAATGGTTTCAGTCGAACATTTAAAGTTCTTTGCAGATTTTCTACGAGTTGGCCACTGGCTCCCGACTGGAGTTTGTCGATGGCGTGGCCAGGGGTAGTGGTCAGCAAGACCAGCGCTGTGGCCAGTAGTCTGAAGCTCAACGATTTGTTTTGGAGGTGCAAAGGAGTTCGCATGTTATTTTTTCCTGGGAGAAGGTTCGTCATCTTCCGGAGTTGGGAATTCGAGACTGGGGTGTTCTCGATGGTACCCCGTTTCCTGTTGGTACGCATGGGCAATAGCCAGTAATTCGGCTTCGCCAAAGAGTTGGCCTGTAAAGGTCACGGAGTAGGGTACTTTGTTATCAGCCGACTGCCGAAACCCGTCAGGTAAGACTACCGTGGGATGCCCCGTAAAGTTGGTAATGACCAGGTCATTGCCACCCACGTAGGCGTCGACCTGTTTCATGACGGTTGCCATTTCTCTCATCAGTAGAGTTCGTACACGGTTGGCTCTCAAGTATTCGACCGCGGGAATGAATTGACCCTGTCGGAAGGTGGTAGGCCAACGGTTTAGTCCTTCGGTGATTCCCTTACGAGTCAATTCGTCGAAGACCGTGGCCGCTTCCGCGTCCAGGATGATCGTTAGCGGGCGGGCAGGGGGTGTGTCGGGTAGCTGAATCGGAACCAGTGTGACTCCCAGTTTTTTCAGGACCGTGAGTTCCTGTCGATCCTCGATGGCGGCTTCCGTTGTGCAGTAGCCAATCTTCAGGTCGCTGAGTTTCCGGGCAACGGGCCATTGGAACGATTGATCAACGGCGGTCGGATCTTTTCCGTCGGCGCCATGAATCGCCGCCAGTACCAGTGCACAGTCTTCAACGCTGCGAGTGATCGGCCCAATTTTGTCCATGCTCCAGGCCAGCGACATGCAACCGTGGCGGCTGACACGACCATAGGTGGGTCGCAAACCGGTTGTGCCACAGCGGCGGCAGGGTGAGATGATGCTGCCAAGCGTTTCACTTCCCAGGGCAAAACCGACAAGTCCGGCTGCCGTGGCTGAAGCAGATCCGGCGCTGGAACCGCTGGATCCTTGGGTAACTTTCCAGGGGTTGCGTGTCATACCACCGAACCAGCGATCACCCATCGCCAGGGCACCGAGAGAGAGCTTTGCCACCAGGACAGCACCCGCATCGTCCAGCCTTTGAGCGACGGTTGCTTTCTCATCGAGCACTTGATCACGGAAATGAGGTGCCCCCCAGCTGGTCTTGTAACCCGGGTAAGCAATCAGATCTTTTGCGCCCCAGGGGATGCCGTGCAGGGGCCCGCGGTATTTATCAGCTGCAATTTCCTTGTCAGCCTGCTTGGCCTGCTTGAGAGCCAAGTCTTCGGTTAGCGTGACAACACAGTGTAAGTAGGAGTCGTATTTCTTGAGTCGCTGCAGGTACAGCTTCGTGAGTTCCAGGGATGTGACTTGACGAGTTCGTACCAGTGCAGACAACTCGCTAACTGGGAGAAACGCCAGGTCACGGTCATCTTTGGGACGTTTTAACTTTGGTTGCGGACTGGCATGGATTTGGCGATTGGGTTTCGCGGTACTGGCAGCGGGCCCTGGACTGGCAGAAAAATAGAGTGCCGGTGGCACATCGTAGCCGACAGGTACTTCGCGTAAGGAGCGAAACTTACCAAGGGCATTTTGTATCCGTTGAGCGGTGCCGCTGACTTCCTCGTCGGACAATTCTAAGTTGGCGATCCAGGCAGCTTCCTGGACCATGGCTGGAGTGACCGCTCCAGCCTGGCTGGCCTGGGCCGCCAGTGCCCGCTGGAAACAGGCGCTGCCGATACCGGTCGCGGCGAGCATCTTGAAGAGATTTCTGCGTGTCGTACGAGGAGTCGCAGAAGCGGCCTGGGGTCCGCTGGGATAAGCAAGGTCTTGCTCGCAAGGGGCGGTTGGATAGGGGGAAGGCATTTGGTGAGCGTCTCCTGTGTTGTTGATTAGCAACGGCAGCAGGGGGAATTTTGACTGCTCTGCGGGTAGCGGACCGCGGAAAAAATGCGTATTCCGGAAAATCGGAATCTGAACTGGCCAATTGGCTTGCCCAGCACCCCCCAACGGTTGCCGCATTCTAGCGCGGAGTTGATAATCAAACAAGCTACGGAACTTGACGGATAGTCCCCATGATAGTGGGTCTGAAGGGGCGATGGGTAAATCAAACGATACCAATAACGAACAAGCAGCAGTCAACTGGTTGCCCCGTTTGGGCGCGATTAGCTGGCTCGTTGTTGCCCTACTGGCTTCTCTGGGCTGGTTGCTGGGAGACTGGTTCAGCACGGTACCGGAGGATGTCACAATTCGTTACGTGGGGCGCAGCAAATGCACAGCGTGTCATCAGGGGCAGGTTGACCAATGGACAGGATCTCATCATGACAAGGCCATGGATGAGGCGGTTGAAGGGACCGTGCTGGGTAATTTTAACGACGCTGAACTTGTTCATCATGGAATCGAATCTCGGATGTTCCGGCGAGACGGAAAATACATGGTGCACACCGAGGGGCCGGATGGGAAAATGGCCGACTTCCACGTCAAGTATGTTTTCGGAGTTGATCCCTTACAGCAGTACATGGTGGAATTTGACCGGCCCGCCGAGTTGCCAAGAGACGGTCTCCATGTTGGCCGTCTCCAGGTGCTGCGAATTTCCTGGGACACGCGTGCCAAGAAGTGGTTTTATCTCAACCCGCCCGATGTGCAAGAGAAGCTAGAACCGACTGATGACCTGCATTGGACCGGTATTGCGCAGTGCTGGAACACGATGTGTGCGGAGTGTCATTCCACGAACTTGAAGAAGAATTTCGATGCAAAAACGGGTAAGTACCACACGTCGTTTGACGAGATTGACGTAAGTTGCGAGTCGTGTCATGGGCCAGGGAGCTTGCATATTCAGCTTGCCGAATCGAAGTCATTGTTTTGGGATCGTCATCATGGTTATGGCTTAGCTCGACTGAAAGGGAAAGACTCGACCGCAGAGATTCAAACCTGTGCCCCTTGTCATTCGCGGCGCAGCATTGTGCATCCGGATTTTCGCCCCGGTAAGGGGCTCTATAATTACTATGCCAATGAACTGTTGCGACCCGAAACGTATCACGCTGACGGTCAAATCATGGATGAAGTTTATGTTTATGGTTCCTTTGTGCAAAGTAAGATGTTCAGCAAGGGAATTCGTTGCAGTGATTGTCACAACCCGCATACGACCAAGATCAAATTTACCGATAATCGCTTGTGCACTTCTTGCCATCAGCATCCCGGGGCCAAATATGACACGCCTGCTCACCACCAGCACAAGACGGGATCGACAGGGTCTTCCTGTGTCGAGTGTCACATGCCAGCGACAACCTATATGGAAGTGGATCCGCGGCGAGATCACAGCTTGCGAGTACCACGGCCAGATTTAAGTGTTTCCTTGCAGACTCCTAACGCTTGTACCGGATGTCACTTGGAACGAACCGCTTTAGCGAAAGAAAAACAGCAAGAGCTGGAATTAGAGGAGTATGCCGACTGGTTGCGAGTCGCCCGCGAAGGGAATGAGTCGGTTGCTGGAGAATTACAGAAAATCGATCAGTGGGCGGCCCAGGCTGTCGAACAGTGGTTTCCGAATTCCAAGAGTCGCGGACCTCATTTTGCTGCGGCGTTAAAAGCAGCTCGTGATCGCAGTGCGACAGCGGATGAACAGTTGCAGCGAGTGGTCAAGAACCGTAAGTATCCGTCGATTGCTCGGGCCTCGGCACTGATGTGGCTTGATCCCTTCCAATCCACGGGTAATGCCCAAACCCTGTTCCGCAACTTGAAGGACGCGGACCCACAAGTGCGACGGGCCGCTTTGGCCGCTTTGCAGGGATTTACGGGAACTGGGGGTGGCCCGCCTTATGAAGACCTGGTTTTGCAAGCGACGAAGCTGCTGCGGGATCCTGTGCGATCAGTACGCACGGCGGC
>JAYGDG010000008.1:0-2204 GCA_046583015.1 Pirellulaceae bacterium
TGGAAAGATCGTTCTCAGTGGTTCCTGCTTTGCCGCTTCCCCGCTGAAGTCAGATTTGCCAACCATGTCGCGGGCTCCGGGTGGCTATACAGTCTCCAAGAGACCGGCTTTTGCTACGCGGTGCGTGGACCAGGGAGCCATTGTCTTTTTCGGCCACATGCGTTTGAGTTCCGGTTTCCCGCACCTCTATCCGGTCCTCGAGCAGTGGATGGCCGGCAAGACGGTCGGGGAATCCTACCAGCAATTGATGAATGCCATCATGACGATGCGGGGATTGCGCCCGGGCAATTTCATCCTGCCCAACCCCTCGGAGGCGGGTCGCCGGCTGCCGCAAAACATCCTGCTCTACGTAGTCCTGGGTGACCCGGCACTGGTGCCAGTGGCTGCTCTGTCGAAAAAATAACGACCGTTTCTGCTGGCAGCCGTTACTTTCCGTGGCGAAAGTGGTGATCGGCAAAGAGCAGGTACTGTTTCCAGTCGTAGGCAGTTACATCATGTTTACCGCTACGGACATGATAGCCAATCGTCCCGGCTACCGGCTGATTCACGCCCGGCCATTTGGTAGCGGGTAAACCGGGCTTGCCCAGTAACTGGTAGACGGGATGAGCTCCCAAGCCGGCAAGAAATTCACCGTGCGGATCTGCCCAGCGATCTTCTTGGGCACTGGCGATGTAGACCGGCCGCGGAGCCATCAGGGCCATAAGCATGTGTTGATCCACTGGCATGGCGGCCAGGTCCTCGTTGTACTTCGTGTAGTTGTCGCAGAACCAGTGGGGAAAGCGGTCGTTGATCACCTTGACCGTTTCTCCGAACTGTCGCCGACTCAGTGCTGCTCCCCCGCAGCCGGAATCGTTGGAGATGATCAGGGCAAAGCGGGGATCACTGGCCCCTGCCCAGAGAGACGTCTTGCCCAGGCGAGAGTGTCCAATAACCGCGACATGCTCATGATCGACAGCCTTGTCGGTCTCCAGGTAGTCGAGTCCGCGACTGAGCCCCCAGGCCCAGGCACTGATCGTGCCCCATTCGGAGGGTCCCGGTTTCTTTTGACCTTCCTTCAAAAAGAGCGGGTGGACACCGTTTTGGAAGTCGTCATCGTAATCAGGGTCAATGTCCCCGCAGTAAGCAGTTGCCAGGCCATAACCGTGACTCAGGATGGCATCGAGATCCCACCGTGAGGCACTGGTGCCGCGCGTCCCTTCTGTTGACCGGTTGTTGACGATGCCGTCACCCCGCCTCATCCATCCCTTGTTGAAGCTGATGTTCGGATCGGCATGGACAGTGTGATTGCCGCGGAAATTGAGCCCCATGAAGACCGGGACCGGACCGTCGACACCATTGGGTAAGTAGAGCAGCAGGTCCATCCGTGGACCTTTCTTGTCTGCTGTGAAATGAATGGAGACTTCCTTGCGGGTGGCTTTGCCATCCAGTGCATTCTTGTCGGTCGAGGTGACCTGGAAACTCATGGCCTTGGGGGCCGCCGGCATCGTTCCATAGACCTGGGTCTTAAATAGTTGCAGGATCTCCGGTCGCCTATTGGTAACCCAGGTCTTGGCATCGATTACTTTTTCTCCGCTCAGTAAAACTAGGGGATCGGGCAGCTTGTAGTGCGGGACTTTCGACTCGTCGTAGTTGATCGGTGGGGCCGCCTGGACTGCCGTAGAACTCAAGACGAACAGTGCCAGCGTGAGAACGGATGCCAGCAGGATACGTGATGCCATGATCTAGATCCTCGGATAGCGTTGAATGATTTGGATTCCGTATCCGTTGTTGTGACGACTGCAGCGAGCGCCGTCAATCCGCCTGTATGGGCTCCGGAAAAACAATCGTCAGCGAGGCCAGGGCAATAGTCATCCCGGGCCGGTTTGTCGTAAGATGGTGTCACCGGCAAAAGCCGGATTTCCAAAACAAAAGGATACCCATAGATGGCAAACCAGGAGATTTGCAGTTGGACCGCCACCGACATGGCCCAGCGGATTCGTGGCAAGGAGGTTTCCTGCCTGGAAGTCATGCAAGCTCACTTGCAACAGATTGAACAAATTAACCCGACGGTCAATGCGATCATCACCCTGCTGCCAGAACGAGCTATTGAAGGTGCCCGGGCCGCTGACGATGCCATCGCCCGCGGGGACGACCTGGGACCACTGCACGGTCTTCCGATTGCGCACAAGGACCTGGTACCGACCAAGGGGATCCGCACGACTTAC
>JAYGDG010000009.1:0-5263 GCA_046583015.1 Pirellulaceae bacterium
TCTTCCGATCTTGCAAAGGCAGGCTAATGAAGTCGTAAAACAGGTTGCCAGGATCTTGGTGTAAAGGTGGCCAAAATCGCCCATAAAAACCGAGACGATGGCAACCAAGGCCGTCAGGACCAGGAATCCGATAGCTATTTGCAAGGCACGTCGACGAAAGGTTTTGTAGTCCATGAGCTATTTGTTGTTGGCGAGCGACAGTGAATTACTGTTTTTCGTTATTGTTCGTGGAGCCAGCAGACGAGGGCCGTCCGTCGCGTAAGATGGAGAGTGCTCCTTCCGACGCCAGCCATTGACCATCGGGGCTAAAGCTGACGGCATTCACGTGGCTCACGTGGTCTCGCAAGGTCGCTATGTTCTCCCAGGTGTTGGTGTCCCAAAGTTTGACGGTGTGATCCCAACTGCAACTGGCCAGGCGTTGACCGTCCGGGATGAAGGAGAGATCTCGCACTTGATCTTGATGTGCCTCGATATTGAAGATCTCCTTGCCTGTTGCGACGTTCCAGCCGATCAGGCGGCCACTGGTTTCTCCCGCGACAATTTGCGTACCGTCGGGGTTAAAGGCAACCGAAGCGAACTGATAACCTTCTGTCGGCTCGAGAGTAGACAGTTCCAGGCCTGTTTTAGGGTCCCAGAACCGGACGACCGTATCGTAACCGACACTGGCGATTTTAGTGCCATCGGGACTGAAGGCCAACGCCCGGAGTTGCTGCGTATGTCCACGAAACACGGCGATCGATCTGCCGTTACTCGAATCCCAGACACGAGCGGTTCCGTCCCAACTGGCAGAAGCGATCAAGGTGCCATCGGGGCTGAACGTTACATCGAGCACGTCATCAGTGTGATCCTTGAGCGTGAGCAGTTCCTGGGAGGTCTCAACGTCCCAGAGTCGGACCGTTTTGTCGTAGCTGCCGGAAACGAGTTGGTTGCCCGCTGGAGAAAAGGCCAGTGCCGAAAGAGCGCCTTGATGACCTGACAAGGTCGCAAGGCTGCGATGTGTTCTTGTGTCCCAGATGCCGATGGTATGGGCCTTGGTTCTCAGGGCAATGCGGTTGCCCTGCGGAGCAAACGCCACTACATACCCACCGCGCGATTTATCTTCCAGGGAGACTGTTCCTTGCCGCTGGTTGCTATTCCAGATCTTGATCGAGTGGTCCCCGCTACAGGAAATAAGTTGTTTGCCATCCGGATGAAACAGGACATTGGCAACATAGTCTTGATGTCCAACAAACATTCGGTAAGGGTCAGTAGCATTCATGTTCCAGATGGCTACCTGGTTGCCAAATCCGCCAGCTGCTAAAAACTGACCGTCTGGGCTGAAGGCCATTGAGAGGGTTCTACGTTTCAGCCCCACCAGGACCTGCGAGAACGTAGCCTTGTCTCCTTTTTCCAGTTTCCAGAGCCGGATCATCTTGTCGGTTGTTGGCGCGACCGTTGCCACTGCCAGCCACTTCCCACGTGGACCAAAAGCCACATCGGTTACGGCGGCGTTTAAACCCAGTGTCAATACTTCGTGGCCAGCTGCCCAGTCCCAGATTTTAACGTTTTGATTCCGCGGGGCGTAATAAGAGCTGGAAACGAGGCGGTTGCCATCCGGACTGAAAGAGAGGCGCTCGGCAGCCTTCGAGTGTCCCTTGAGATGGGCAACGATCTCGCCCGTACTTACTTCAACTACCTGGATGCTGGCATCTTGTCCCGGGTAGGCAAGCAGGCGACCGTCGGGACTGTAGTCGATCTTAGCCGTACAAACCGACCCGCAACTGTCGTAATTCGGCAGTGTCCGGGTGATGGTCTGATTCTGCCAGTCCCAGATATTGAGGGTGTGTCGTTCTTTAAAATGGCTACCGCCAGCTGCCAGCTGTTTTCCGTCTGGGCTGAAGGCCAAGCTATAGATCAGCGGGACATCCGTGAGTTTTAGCAGCGGTTTGCCAGTTGGCAGCTCCCAGATAATGATGCCATCGCGGCCACCGGAAGCCAACCGGGAACCATCCGGGTTGATGGCGATACAGTAGACAGGGAGCCTATGTCCATTCAGGGTCTGAATCTCGGTGTGGCAGAGGCGGTCGAGATAGTGCCATTCGAAACGATGTGCTGTGTCTTGTTTGACATCTGGGCGATGTCGTCCCAGGATGCCCAGCACGGTAGGCATGTCTCCCTCAGTCCAGGATCGTATCGCCAATCGCATGTCGGAAATGTAAAGCTGGTGACCTTTCGCTGCCGAGGTTTTTTCCGCCTTATCGCGTTGCTGCTCTGCGTCCTCCTGCGATTGAATGGCCGCTTGGCGAAGTTGCTCTGTTTCTCGCTGCAGATTTTTCGCCTGTTGGGCCTTGTTGTCGGCATCGAAACGGAGGACCCGCTGCTTCCAGGCGGTCAGCGGACCCCCGATACTTAATATCAATAGCAGTGAAACTAGCACCGATCCGAGGACGGCAGCTGCCGGTTTTCGCTTACACCAGCGCCAGCTGCGTTCCATCCAGGTAACCGGTCTCGCTTCGATCGCCATCCCGCGCAGGTGGCGGCCTAACTCATCGGCTAGTGCCTGGGCACTTTCGTAACGCTGGGCGGGATCTTTTTGCAGGCATTTGAGCGTAATGGTTTCCAGGTCCGGATCCAGTTGCGGGGTCAGGACGCGGGGCGGCACAGGGTCTTTTTCTAATACCTGCATCAGGATATCCATTGACGAATCGCCACGAAACGGTGGCCGGCCGGTCAGCAAGTCATAGAGAATCGCTCCCAGTGCATAGACATCGCAAGCTGGTCCGATGCCGTCTTCGCCGGCTCGAATCTGCTCGGGTGGCATGTAGCTGGGTGTTCCCATGATTTTGCCCGTGGACGTGATGCCCGATTCATCCTCGGTCCGTTTGGCCAGGCCAAAGTCCATGATCAAGGGTTGAGCCGTCGTGTCGGTTAGAATGTTCGACGGTTTTAAGTCTCGGTGAATGATGCCCGCCTCGTGCGCACAGTGAATGGCTTCGGCAATCGTTTTCACATAACCAACCGCTTCGATGGCTGTCAGCGAACGACTGTGTGCCAGTTCGTCCAGGCTTTGACCCTGGATGTATTCCATGGAGAAGAAATGGTGCCCCTGGTACAGGCCGACTTCGAAGACCCGCACGATATTGGGATGTCGTAACTGCCCGACAGCCTTGGCCTCGGTGTAAAAGCGTTCGATGGCCTGGTCGTCGGCCAGGCTACCAGCCAGGATCATCTTGATAGCCACTTCCCGGTCCAGGCTTTTTTGGCGGGCCCGGTAAACCACGCCCATGCCACCACGTCCAAGTTCCTCGAGCAGTTCGTAGTCACCAAAGTCGGTACCGATTTGGTCCAGGTTGACCACGCTCTGTGGTGGTCCCGGGTTGACCGTGGAGGCTTCCAGGTTGTTGACCGTTTCTTGCATGGTCGTGTCCAGCAACCGCGAGGCGTGCTGCTTACCCCTGGCATTGCCGGCATTCTTGAGGCGAACAAAAACTTCTCGTATCGCGTCCACGTGGGCAGGGAATAGCTGCTGGTACTGAGACATTCGCAGGTGTTCGCCCCGGCCTACGCGCTGCTCTAATTCGATTGTCAGTAACGTTGGGAATAGAGTTAGCTGGTCATCTGCTGTCAACTGACCCAGCACCTCCGCCAAGCTGGGAATCTGGTCGGCTTGCCAGGCTTGCTTGAAACGGGCACAGGCCTGGTCGAGTCCAGACTTGGCTTGCTTATCGGATGGTAGAGAATTGGGATTCATGGTGGTCATCTATCGGATTTGAGAGGAGGGCAGCGTGTGGTAGCTGTCACTATTTCGCTTGCAGGATCAGCCCCTTCGTCTTGTCTCTGCTCGCTGGCAGGATGCGCCCGGTGCAGCCCTTCCCTTTGGTGGTCTTGCCGCGAGCTATCCAGTAAGACTTCGCCTTGCCACCTGCGATCCCCAGGTCCGCGGCGCTGGGATACGTGGCCAGCAATCGAAAACTGCGGTCAGTCTTGAGCAACTTGGTCCCATAGCAGCCAAACCACCAGTCCCCGTCGATAAAAGCGGCCGTCTGGATCCCCAGGTTCGTGTAACCCGTCTTGAGGACATGTTTTTTGAGAAACTTAAAGGAGGAATCATACTGATAGAGGTAATTTTCCTGCAGGCTCTCGGGCAACCCGCCAATCACGATGAACTGGCCGTCGTGGTAGGCCATCCCCCCTGCCCCGTAAATCAGCTCCGGTGTCTTGTGTTTGGTTACCATGGCCAGCGTGCTGGCGTTGTAAACGTAGACCCAGGAATCAGCCCTCTCTTGCAGATCGTTAAAGCGACCAAAATTGACTGCCACGTACAACTTGCCGTCGTGATAACAGAGATCCCCATGATGGTCGCCGACGATAATTTGTCTGAGCACTTTTCCCTGCCGGTCCGTCTTGACCAGCCTGGTGGTGAAAGACCAGTAGATCGTCCCCTGCTCGTCCAGGCAGAACCCTTGCAAATGCTGCGGGTAAATTCATTCACAGGAAATGCCGGCGTGCGGCTCCTGAGCCTCTAAGGTCCAGGGCGCCATGGCGGCAGTGATCAAACAGGCAAGCGAAATAGAACGGTTCATGATGTTCGGTGGTCCGATCGCTAGTCGAGTGTAATCTGCTGGTAGACAAGGTAGCCAACTTTGTCGGCACGACTCGATTCGACCAGCAAGGTCAGTTCTGTCTGTTGATTCCGTTTCGGCAGGTCAACGACGACGCTCTGGCCTGCCTGCAGCTTGCTAAACGGGATGGGAAATCGCTGTTTGCCAGAGAGGAGGACCAGTTGACCACTACCAGCGACGCCCAGTACCTGCACTTGCAGTGACCTGGTTGCCGCGGGAACGCCCGTCAGTTGGACAACGATCGGTCCATAGTCAGGATTGGCATCGTTGCGGCCAATAAAATTTGGTTGGTGAAGGGGCCCGTATTGCTGCTGAGCCTCGCCTGGTCTCTGGGGCCTGAGCCGGATCGTGCCGCTGCGTCCGCGCAAGGTGTCGACCTGGGGATGGTCAATGTACTCCAGCGGATCGAGACCACTCGATTTCCACTGCTGGTACCAGAGATCAGTCTCGTTGGTGACCGCCCACGGGCGACTGGTGGCAGTCGCCTGGATTTCAGCAATCGTGGCCAGGTCGTCCAGGGGACCGGCGGGCTTGCGGAAAAAGGTTCCCCAGGTGACATCAACGAACCGCCACTGCTGGCGGTAATAGACTTCCACGCAGATATGGTTGTGATTTTTGGCCGGTGTGGCCGCGTGGATGTAGAACTCCACCGGACGAACGCG
>JAYGDG010000015.1:0-2293 GCA_046583015.1 Pirellulaceae bacterium
ATCGCTGGCAGGCCATTTTTCAGAATGCGCTTTCCCGCGATAATCTCTGGATTAGTGCAGCAGAACACCAGGCTCTGTTGCGCGGCGAAATCCCTGTCAGCTTGCAGAAACGGATTGCCCGCTTTCACCTGGTCGACAACACGCGTGGTGAGCCGCCGATGTGGAAAGAGAACGAAATCCGTAACCTGAAAATGACGGTCACGGGAAATCGAATCCAAGGCCAGGTTACCTTGGGCACCGACCGCGGTGACCGAGGTTTTCAAGCGGACTTGTTTGGAGTCCTGGAGGTGAAGGCAGGTAAGGTGGTACGTCTGGACTTGGTGGCCCGGGGAGATTTCTGGGGAGAAGGTACCTATACGCGCCATGCGCCCAAAGGAAAATTTCCCCTGGCGATCTCCTTTAGCCTGGCCGACGGGACGGACGTAGCCGATCGGATTCCGCCAAAAGGTTCCCGTGGCTGGTTGCCCGGTTACCTGCGCTAATTCCGACCGATGTTTTTTCCGCGGGCCCCGGCCGGGGGACGTGACTGGGAATGCCCGTGGGGTGAATCTCCGGCAGCGGCAGGATCGTGTTCTTGTAACCAGCTGCGCAGGGGTACATCCCCTTCCTGTGGATCGTAAGCTCCATTGGCCGACAAGCCATCACGCAGGAGCTGCCGCTGAATGGGATTCAAATCAGGATAAAGTTGCTCGACGGTCATTTCATCTTTGGGGCGGAGCCAGCGATAACTGTATCCGTACCAGATGACCTTGCGGGTGATGCCAGACGTGTTGCTGCTGCGTGTGTGCCAGACGCGTCGATCCAAGATGATGGCTGAACCGGCCGCCACACAGAGCGGTTCGGCTCCTGCAGGATTGGATTGCCCGTCAGCTGGACAGTCCAGCTTGTTTTGCAGGTGTGAACCAGGGACTATCAACGTGTTGCCTCGATTCGGTTCACTGACATCGGTCAGGTAGTAACCGATTTTCACCGACAACCGTGGTCGCGGATCCGATTCGATTTCATCATTGACCCGCATGCTGTCCTGGTGCCAGGCAACACTCCAACTTTGAGCTTCGACATTGTCGCTCGGTGTAACGTCCAGGTGCGAATGGTAAAGATAAATGTTCCAGCCAAGAATGCCCCAGATCTTGGGAAATGTGGCGGGGTGATCGATGAGCCGGATGAGCGATTCATCTTCTGCAACAATATCTGTCACCGACAGCAGATGATTACCGTGCTGCTCGGTCCGTTCCCGCCGGTCAACGCGATCAACAACCTTGACCAGACGGGACGTGGTTGTCGCGTCCAGAGCATTGGGAATCACCAGGTAACCATGCGTATTGAAGAACTGACGTTCTTGATCGGTTAACACGTGTGCCAGGCAGTCGGTATCCATGATCTCGTCATTTTGGCGACAGTAGGCGGTAGCAAGAAGTAGGGGATCGATGGTGGCGGTGTTTTTTTCTTTCCGCCATTGCATTGAAATAGCGGTTTGCCCCGGCAACCGTGATTGATCCGGGACCGGCTAACCTCGATACTAGGAGCTCGAGTCTGGCAAACTGACGGGAGTGATCTTGGATGAGTCGGCTGGGCTGGCTGTTTTTAGAGGGGTCCCGTATGCCGCGCCTCCGGTGGGAGAGTTGCGCTGGCCCGGTTGCCGTCTTACCCGTTGTGGTAAGTTGCCGGACAGGGAGTGATCAATGAAACGAATTCACCTGGTCCTGCTTCTGCTGGCGGTCGTCGCCGCTGCCACTGCCTGGTGGTTCAGTAGTCGCACGCCGGTCCTTTCTGAGCAACAGTGGCTGGACCGGATCGATACGGCGTTACGGGCAGATCAGTTGGATGAGGCAACTGAGCAGGGAGCGCATGCCTTAGACCAGTTTCCCAACTCTAGCCAGCTACGGTGGCTGGTCAGTCGGGCCTATTACCAGCGGAAAGAATTGGATAAAGCGCTCGACACTTTGTTGCCCGTCGTGGATCACCCCGGGCCCGAGCAGGCGAGGATTCTTTTTGCAGCGGGTGAACTGGAAATCAACCTGGGGCACAGCGATGATGCCGAACGCCACTTGCGACAGCATATTGAACTGGATCCGCAACAGGGACTGGCCTGGCCGCGGCTAGCTTACCTGCTAACGATCCAGGGTCGTGGCCAGGAGGCGGTGCCGTGGCGATTGAAGTCCTTGCAGACGGGCGATTTTACGATCACGGATCTGCTCTTCATGGGAAATCCAGAGGCAATAGCAGTCATTTCTCAGTTAGACCAGTTCCGTAACAACAACCCCCAGCATCCCACGGTCCTGTTTTCAAGAGC
>JAYGDG010000071.1:0-4618 GCA_046583015.1 Pirellulaceae bacterium
TTCCCGGCAAGCGTTTGAAGTGGAATTCCAAGGAGATGCGAGTGACCAACCGCGACGAAGCCAATCTGCTTCTCGAAGGTAAGTATCGGAAGTTTTGATTGCAGATTTTCATAAAACTTCAACGGACAAGGCCATGGCAAGGTTTTTAGGGGAATGAAACTGATCCCAATCCCTCGCTTGTACGAAATCTCTCACTAACTGTTGGATGTTTTCAATTGATGGTGGCTGATTACTTGTCACGCTGCATATCCTCGTAATTTCTGACCGGATGAGACGTTGGCCAACAAGTGCCTATCGGCATACCTGCTTTTGTTCATTGAAGACCTCTCAAAGTAAATCAAGCTTTCGAGGCGACCGGAAATATTCCTCGTATCTTAGCCGATTGGCGGGGTAGGGGAAATTAAGTGGCGTGCTAAGGCACAATGCCGCAGCTGCGTTCTAGGTTGCGGTGCAATTTTCTGCACGGGCGCCTGCCGATTGGCGGGGTGGGGGGAAATTGAGTGGGCGCTGGTCTACAAAACTTACTTACAGGTCTCCGATTCTCTGAGTTAGCCTCTTTGACTGTTTCGCAATTCGAACTAGAACATTCGATGCCACACTTGGTGCTCCACGTTCCTGACGATAAGGAACGAGAGGGCGCCGATATTCCACTACGGCCTGACTTGGCAATTGGAATCAGGCAATGGCTCGAGTTCAAACTAGTCGAGTTGCAGGAAGAAGCACGAAGGCAAAACTAGGCTATTCCAGAACGGCTACCACCTGTAACGCCGATTTTTCATGTTCCTTCCGGATTGCTTCGAATACTCAATCGCGATTTGAAGTTCGCCGGGATTCCCAAAAAAGACGACCGCGGTAGGGCAATTTGCATACACGCTTTGCGACTATCTCCTGGAGGGTTTGAGCGACTGAACTTCAGTCTATGGAGTCAGCACTCGGCAGGGCAAGTTGACTGCAGTTGCACCGTCTTAAGGTCTGCTATTTCCCTGGAATTGCCTCTGCCTGAGCTTTTAGTACCTGGACATTCTTCTGTAGGGCTTTGATCGACTCAGCTAATTCTGGATGATCGCCACGGATTTTTCCCGAGAGCCATTTGTCTTCCTGCATCTCGGCCAGGATCGTTTCCAAGCGTGCCAGTTTGCTTTGTACCTGGCCCCTGGCATCACCTCGGTAGAGTTCGCCTTCAAGTCGTGGCAGGTCGATCTGGGCCTGCCGTATTTTCCGGTCCAGGGCTTGCTGCTGTCCCAATTGCCGCAGCTTTTCCAGTTGCTGCTTGCTCTGGTCCTGGGCCTCCTTGGAATAATTAACGCCTTCGGGAATCGACCAGTTGTCGGTCCGAAAGGTTGGCATGGGAATCCGGTTGCGTCCGACCATGTTCCCGGTAGGCCAGTTGGCCCAACCGTAACGGGCGGCCACCGGTTCCGTGACAAGATCACTGGTTAACTCGATACACCAGGCTCCGTCCAGCTTGGTGTGGCGCCCTTTGGCTGGATACCAGCGCTGGTCTTTGCCAGCGATGATAAATCCTTTGAATTCGGCATTCCCTTCGCGCGGGCAGGGCAACACTTGCCAGTAGGCCTGCTTGGTAACGTCTTTCCAGCGCTCCTGAACGATCGGATCAATATCGAAGAAAAGGTACAGTTTGTGGTCCTGGATTTTCATTTCACGGTAGGTATTGCCAATATGCTGAACCGGTTTCTTATAGACCTTGGCCAGGGCCCAGAGTGAGGCGTATTCCGCGACCGGCAGTTTTTCGGCCGGGTGAATGTAAGAGTTGCCGGTGGGATAGGTGGCGATCATGTCGCCGTGTGGATCATTAGCCAGGGACCGCCGCTGGATGTCTCGTACGATGGCATAGCCTTCGGCCACGGTGGCGACCTCGGGATCCAAATCAAAATTGCCCCAGCCGGGCTGGCTGATGCAGCCGAAGGGCAGGTTTTCTTCACCGAAGGCCTGTCGGAAGGAAACGGGGACCTTGGGAAATGTTGATTCGTAGCGCGTCCAGCGCATGAAGTTGTTGTTTTCTCCCTGGTAATAGAGCACCCCGCGGATTCCGAGGTGCCGGATCGGCATGATGGTGGCGTTGAAGAGTCCTGCTGGGGGAGACCAGCCACTGCGGGGATCGGCCGGTTTTTTGGGAAGTCTCAACCGGGGTTCGGGTTTTCCATCTGCTTTGGCCTTGGCAACTCGCTGCTGATGTTCCAGCTTGGCAGCTTCGACCGACTTTTCCCACTCGGCCATGATCGTGGCCAGTTGTTGCGGGTCATCCCAGGCAGCCGTTTCGGCATCGTAATCGGCCAGCACCGTCTTGATGATTGGGTTGTCGATGTTAGTCAGTTCATCGCGCAGGCACCACGTTTGTCCCAGGGTACCACCGCGGGCCACGTTGATGACGCCAACTGGGACTTTCAGGTAGCGGTGCAGGAACATGCCGTAGAGGTAGGGGACCGCGGAAAATCGTTCGGCCGTTTCGGGAGAACATTCTTGCCAGTGGATATTTCGGCGGACGTCGTCTAGCGGTTTGTAGTAGGAATCTTCCCAGGCGATATAGCGGAGGCCGGGAAAATCGGCCGAGGCAGCTTCGCGGTCCTTGCGATTAAAGTTGCCCCAGCCCATGTTGCTTTGCCCGGCGCAGACCCAGATTTCACCAATCAGGACGTTTTGCACAGCGACTACGACATCATCGCTACTGGCGATGATCCAGGTTGGTTGAAAGCTTGCCTGGGCCGCTTGAAAACGGACCTGCCAGCGCCCGTTCTCGTCAGTTATGACGTGGTGAATCTGTGTTGGTAGACGGGGAGGGTGTTTTTCGACGTACTGAATCTTGATAGAGTATTTGCCAATTGCCCTGAGTTCAGCGGAACGGCGTTTCGTCTGTTCACTGTCAGCGGTGACGAACTTTTCACCGAGTTGCCGATGCTGGGTTAGCGTGACCGAGACGGCGGTCCCCGGTTTGGCCCAGCCCCAGACAGAAATCGGTTTTTGTTGTTGGAGGACCATGTTGTCGGTAAAAATCTTTGCCAGTCGCAGGTCGCCATTTTCGGCTGCGCCAAGTGATGCGCCGAGTGGGCCAAGTAAGATGGCAGCGGTAAACAGGATAGATTTCATGAGTAGGTTCACTTTCTTGCAAAGTGTTCATCGAGGGATCGGTTTATTGATTTGCCTGTTGCAGACAGTATTTTAAGTTATTACGGAGTGTGGTGTGATTGGGGAACTGTTCCAGTGCCAGGTCATAGACCTTGATCGCTTCACCCCACTGTTTCGTTTTGATGAACCGTTTTGCCCGCTGGTCCCAGGTGATCACGGCATTTCGTGTCAGGTGCCTGTCCTTATACTTTTGGAACGCACCTGAGCAAAGCCGGCGTCGCGCCGCGGGTGGCTCAAGCCGCGATGCGGCATTCGAGCATCGACCTGACGATGAACGTCTACACCGACCCTCGACTGCTCGACGTTCATGGGGCGTTAGAGTCCTTGCCGACGTTGCCGCTGAACGACCCCACCGACAACCATCAAAGCGAAGCGAAGGCTACTGGAACGGACAACGCGACGGCTCGCCAGTTTGCACCAGCGTTTGCACCAAAAACTGACAATTGGTGCAAATCGCTGTCAATTGTGGGCAAATCGGCTGACTTGGAAAGCGATAACCAAAATGAAGAAAACCCTAAGGAAACGAGTGTTTCCCAGGGTTTATTGAAGTCGGGGCGACTGGATTTGAACCAGCGACCTCTGCGTCCCGAACGCAGCGCTCTACCAGGCTGAGCCACGCCCCGTGTTGCATTTGATTCTCGCTCGTAGCTAGTCGTCACACGCAAGCCGGTCGGGTATCCAACTTGCTGCCAAAAACCAGTGACAAAATAAACACTGCGAAACGCTCGCTGCGGAAGTTATGCAGCGAAATCACCATGCAGCCGTCATCCTAGCCACCAGACCTTCCAGGGAAAAGCCGGGATTGAAGTCCGGAAAACTCGATGGATCACCTCCCAGACGCCAAGCACGATATCGACTGGAGTATGCGATCGCCAGAAGTCCAGATGTGACTCACAACCGTTCACCAGCCGCTGATCAATCAGATTGGCACGGCCGCCAGTCGACCAGATGCAACTCCACATTCCGCATGCCACGGAATTCGTTGATGATCGGGCGAAAAGCGATGTCCATTGGTCCAGCTAATTCCTGCATCGGCTCAGCCCAATCCGCCTGTCCAAAAGCGACGGCACGCATCTTGGTTCCATGCTGACCTAATCGCACGGAAAGATGACGGTCGCCACCACCCATTTTCTTGGGTTCACCCACAAGTTTGACTCCGCTGGCACAGAGAATCGGGCGAGGATTTCCCGATCCGAACGGTGCGAGTTGTTCAATCTGTTCGACAATCGTACGAGTCAATTGGCCCAGCGAAGCTTCAGCGTCAATCTCAATCTCCGCGATCTGATCTTCCTCCGACATCGCTCCGGCCGCGAATTCACAAAAAGCGGCGCGAAATACGTCAACCTGATCGGCCGCAACTTGCAGTCCGGCGGCAGCAGCATGTCCGCCGTATCCGACCAGAAACTCTGAACACGTCGTTAACGCCGTATATAGATTGAGCCCGTTGGGACTGCGGCACGAACCAACTCCAGGC
>JAYGDG010000123.1:0-3691 GCA_046583015.1 Pirellulaceae bacterium
GTGGACCGGCAATCGGTTACGCTCTTTCCATTGAAAAGGGCAAGCCAAGGTTTTCTGTCCGTTTTGACAGCAAGCTGCATTCCATCACCGGATTGAAACGTGTTGTTAACCAGTGGTCCCACCTGGTGGGTGTGTTGACATCGGAAAAACAAATGCGACTTTATGTCGATGGTAAACTCGTGGCGACTGGAAAAGCTGGCGGGCTGATCGGTAAAGACCCCGCGCAAGGCTTGGAAGTTGGCGGCGATGCAGTTAGCAGCGTCGGTGGCTACCAGGCACCTTTCACATTCACCGGGGTGATTGATGAAGTTCGTATCTATCATGGCACGCTTACGGATGCTGAGGTCCGAGCCCATTTCCGAGAGCCGGGCAATGCGGCAGCCAGTAGTGCCAAGCTGGTGCTGGCCTACTCATTTAATGACGGTAAGGCACAAGACAGTTCCGGCAACAAGAACCATGGGACCCTCGTCAATGCGAAACCCGATGCGGGCAAGTTGCAGGGTGGAATGCGATTCACCGGCAAGGCCAATGCCCAAAGTGGATCGTTCGTCAAGCATCATTGGACCGAGGAAATACCTGTCTTCGTACGGGCTATGGTGCTGGCTGACAAGACACTGTTTGTGGCCGGGCCGCCAGACTTGATTGACGAGGAAGACACCTTTGAGAGGCTAGTGAAACGCGATCCCAAGGTTCAAGCCGTGCTGGTCAAGCAAGATCAGGTCCTCAATGGAAGCGAGGGAGCACTAATTCGTGCCGTGTCGGCCCAGGACGGTCAAACTCAGAGTGAGTTTTCCTTGCCTTCGTTGCCGGTCTGGGATGGCATGGCGATTGCCGACGGCTACATCTACATTGCCACCGAAGATGGCAGCGTGTTGCGTTTGAAAGCGAGTAAGTAGGTAATCGCCGACGAGGTTGCCGAAAGATTGAGTTGATCCAGGCGAGGCTTCTCGTTAAGCTGGTAGACTTCTAAACCTGCCGAATGGAGTTGTTTGGCCCTCCGCCTTCAGTACCCTTCCTGCCTCAACCAAAGCCTTTCCTTCATGGATCCATCGCCTGCTTCTTCTTCGCAACAACTTTATACCCGCACCTTTGTGCTTGCTGTTCTGAGCCAGTCAGTTTTCGTGATGGGAAATACACTGATGACTCACCACACCCGGTGGGTCAAGGCCCTAGGGGGTACGGAACACGATGTCGGTTACGTGATGGGTTTTGGTGCGCTTGTCGGCCTGATCGTACGTCCCTGGATGGCGCAGTGGATCAATCGAATTGGCGCCCGTACGATGTGGGGCATCGGCTACCTGGTTTTTGCTGTGGGTGCGTTAAGCAATCTCTTGTTGCATGAGCTAGCGTTTCCCGTCTACGTGGTTCGTTCTATTTTTGGTTTTGGAGGTGCCATTGTCTTTGCCAGCAGTTTGACTTACGTGACGCAGATTTCTCCCAGGGAGCGGCGCACCGAAGCAATTGGGATCGTGGGAGCGGGAGGGTTTATTGGCATGCTGGTCGGGCCCGTCCTGGGAGATGTGCTGATTCAGAGTTCAAACCCAGTTTCGGAAGACTTTAACATGCTCTTCCTGCTGGCAGGATGTTTCATGATCTTGCCAGGATTGCTGTTGCTGCTGCTGCCTCCTACCCGACTCTCCGAAAGCCGAGGGAACGTTAAGCTGAGAGACTTTATTTCAATCATTCGTGAGCATTGGCCGGGCATGATCTTACTGGTCGACATTGCCTTTGGTTTATGCATGACGGTTCCCTTTGGATTCCTGGCAACATTTATTGATGTAGAAGAACTGGTTGCCCCTGGTATTTCCGTGATCGGTCTTTACTTTTGGAGCTACGCAGGTTGGGGTTTGACAGTCCGCGTCGGCTTGCGCAAATGGCCCGACGAGGTAGGGCGCCGTAAGGTGCTGCTGGTTGGTATGTTCTTTATGACTGCCGGGATGTTTTCTTACCTGCTAGTCGACCGTGATCACGTCTGGCTGATCATCGTTCCGGCACTCATCTGCGGCACCGGGCATGCCCTCATGTTCCATACCATGACTGCCTTGACCCTGGAACGATTTCCCTATGCAGTGCGCGGGACTGGTTCGACCTTTTCCTTGATGGCGCTGGAAACTGGGATGATTTGCGGAGCTCCCATCCTGGGAATCATTGCGCATCGCAGTTACCACCAGATGTTTGTTGTGCTGGGCATCTTTGTTGGCAGCGTGGCCTTGCTTTACTTCTATTCAAGCATTCCGATCTGGAAAGAACGGGCCCGCTTGCGCCACGAACAGCTTGGCAGTTAGCCTGCTGGCTGTTTTTCCACGTTGGCAGCGTCCGACAGACAGACGATCTGCCCCTGGCGTATCGTGCAGACTGGTAACCACTCGATGCCCTCTTGCTGGTTGCCGCCGGCGTCGGAAAAAGTGATCGGCTCGGCAGAGGTTTGCAAGGCGACCAAATCAGCAGCAGCACCCGGTTGCAAGGCCCCCAGTACTTCCGCACCCTGCACAATTGCGGCGGGTCGTGACGTCACGGCGGCAAAGATATCGGCTGGCTCCATGCCGGCGGCCCTCAATTTGGACATCGTTCGCGGCAACGTGTGTGGTGGGCTGTGGCCAAGATGATGGATGTGCAGATCAGTCGAGATCGTATCGGGTAGGAAACCATCAGCAATGGCCGCGCTGGCCACGTTGAAGTCAAAGGCCGCACCTCCATGGCCAACGTCAAACAGGATCCCTCGTTGCCGGGCTTCTCGAATGGCCGGGTGGACCTGGCCGTCGGCCACGATGTTGTGAGGTTGGCTGCGGAAACAATAGGTCACAACGTCTCCCGGTCGCAACAAGGCCATCTGTTCCTCGAACGACCACTCTTCCGGTGGCCGCATTCCGTAGAGCAATGGGAGCCGGGTTTCCTCCGCGACCTGCAGACCACGCCGTAAGATTTCACGAGGGTCGGAATTGCCACAACAAGCGCGGCTGGTATTGATGGAGATCGCAGGCACGTGATCTTGTCCCTCGACAATCGCAGCGATGCAACGTCCGACATCCACATCATCCAGGCATTCAAAGCAACCGGAACTGGTCGACTCGCCAATGGCCGAAAGATTCATGGCCAGCCGAACCCGGGTTCGTGAAGCATTAATCGTATGACGCTGGTAATCCTGCCAGTTGTCGGCCCCGGCATCGCCCTGGGACATGACAGTGGTCACTCCAAACGGCAGCATCTGCTCGTCCGGGACGACGCCCCAGACGGATCCCTGGCAGGCCGGATGGGCGTGCAAATCAATCAGGCCGGGTAGCAGCAGGGCGTCCAGGAATTTTAGAGAGGGCTCATCTGCTTCCGTCAAACCTGGCGTAACATCGGTAATGATGCCAGCACTAATCCGGATGCTAGCCGGACCATCCAAGTCATTGGCAGCACAGATGACTTGTTCGGATTGAATCAGCAGATCCATGCAACGATCCATCTGCAGTGATAGCGAAAGTAGTTCACTTGGTTACTCGGTTGATCACAAATAAAAGTGTTATTTAAGGTAAATTTGGAAAGAAAGAAGTTGAACTGGTAATTCAGTTTCAGTTACATTATGAGCAGATGTCAAGCCAGGCAGCGATCGGCCTGGCCTCCGCTGGAAAGTTCGAACATCTTACAACGGGTAGACTGCATGTTTACGATTCCTGGCAAAACGGGGCGCTGTTGTGATGGTATTTCC
>JAYGDG010000179.1:0-1978 GCA_046583015.1 Pirellulaceae bacterium
CACGCCACTTACGCCCTTCCGCCAGGCGGCCCGTAAACTCGTCCACGATGACTACTTCACCGTCACGGACCACGTAGTGTCTGTCCAGGAAGTAATCCCGGCGAACCTTAATCGCCCGCTCCATGTACTGATACATGTCAACCATCCCAACCGACTGCATCAGTTCCCGCTTGGGCAAGGCACGTAACCGCTGACGACCTTCCAGGGTCAACTCCACTTTCTTCTTGTCCTCGTCGTATTCAAAGTCCTCATCTTCGATAAACTGTTCTGCAAATTGCGATCCCCACTCGTAGGTGGCAATCATCTGTTCACGAGCCTTCTCATTGATCGAACCAATAATCAATGGCGTCCTCGCTTCATCAATCAAAATGCTGTCTGCCTCATCAACCAGCACAAAATGAGCGCCCCGCTGAACCGGCTGGTCGCCACTGTCGTCCCACCGCTGGCTACTCCCTTCGCCTAGCATGTCCCGGGCATCCCGACCCAATCGTCGCATCAAAAGACGGTCCCGAAGAAAATCAAAACCAAACTCTTTCGCCGTCCCGTAAGTGATGTCGCAGGCATAAGCCAGCCGACGCTGGTCCGGCGTATCATCCGTCTGAATCACACCGGTGGACATACCCAATAACCGGTAGGTCGGTTCCAATAACTCCTTGTCTCGGCGAGCAAGATAATCGTTGACCGTCGCCAAGTGAGATCCCTTGCCAGTCAAGGCATGCATGTACATCGGTATGGTGGCGGTCAGCGTCTTGCCTTCGCCCGTGTCCATCTCCGCAACTGACCCTTGGAACAAAGCCATACCACCAATAATCTGCACATCGTAAGGGCGCATTTCCAGCGTCCGTTGGGCAGCAACTCGCACCAGTGCTGCTGCCATCGGAATCAGCCGATCCAGCTTCTCACCACTCTTGGCCCGAAACCGCAGTGAAAGACTTTCCTTCTTCAACTGCGGATCCGTTAACCCCTCAAATTGCCGCTCTAATTGCTCAACCTCCTCAAACAAGATCCGCCAGCGAGCCATCCGACGACCCACAGGACCACCGAAAAAACTCCAAAATCGATCACCCCGACTACTTGTGACCAGTAAGTTGTCCATGAAGGCCTCTATCCCATGACAGCGAAACGAGACTGCTAACTGCTAGCGTCTTTTTGCTTGCCACTATTCTAGTCCAAATCGATAATTGTCCAGCAGAGCAGGGGAGTTTCAGTGCTAGCAACCTGCCCACTCTCTCAACGCTCAGAACCGACTGAAAGAGGCTGTTTATTTAGAAAAGGCGGGTAGTTTAGTAGAGATGGCCGAAGTTTAACGCCTGTATCAATTTCTCTGGAATGAAAAACTGTGCCGGTCGATCCAATTGTAGGATTAGTTTCACGCCGATTTCACCTCAAAAACAACCGGTAACATGAAATTTCACCATTTGCTTTTGCTCGTCGCCCTACTCCATACTTGCCTGCTCCCAGCCAACGGGCTAAGTCAAGCTCCGGCCAATCTTGACACCGGTATCTTGGCCAGTGAGGCAAATGCAAAAAGTTGGATACCGGTCCTTTGGAACCATAGACGGACCTGCGGCTGCACTACCTGCGATATGCAGCACAGCTGGGAAGCGGGCTACTCATTTGGCAGCGTGGAATACTTGATGATGTGGAGCAAGCCACGCTCCGTCCCCGCTTTGGTCACCACGAGTGATCCGACCGACGGTGGCGTCCTCGGAGCCCCAACGACCGAAACGCTCTTCGGTGGCAACTTAGGCAACGAAGTACGTAATGGCGGCCAAATTACGGCCGGTCGCTGGCTGGGCGTCGACGGGGACCTTGGCTTAGGCATCCGCTTGATGGCCATCGAATCGAATTCATCTGAGTTTTCCGAGACTGCCACCTTCGGTATGGGTTCTAGTGACAGATTACTGGCCAGGCCCTACCTGGATGCCACTTCGAATGAAGCAGTTGAACTTATCGCAGGTCCAGGCCCGCCGCTGAC
>JAYGDG010000196.1:0-2562 GCA_046583015.1 Pirellulaceae bacterium
GGGTTCGAGTCCCTGCGGGCTAATTGATACTGCTTGCTCTTCCCAGCACAAAAACCGGTCAAGCAATCCATGTCTCCACCATCAACAAGTGGAACCAAAACAAACGATCCACATCTCCGCACGCTCGTGCGTATCTTACTGATCCTGGTACTGGCACTACTGATTAGCCAGTTTTGGTTTCGCCTCCCAACGGATTCTCAGAATTTCGGTCCCCCTGCCCAACCGCGTATCGTGGCCGAACGCGGTGATTTGGCAAGCGACGAACAGGCAACCATCAAACTATTCCAAACCGCATCGACTTCGGTGGTCTATATCACCACCTCATCGATTCGTCGGTATAATTTCAATCTCTTCGAGATCCCGCAGGGAACCGGATCTGGTTTTATCTGGGATGATAGTGGACACATCGTCACCAATTTTCATGTCATTGAAGGAGCCAGCCGCTTCAAAGTCACGCTGGCCGACAAAAGTACACGGGAGGCAACTGTCGTGGGAACCGCCCCCGACCGCGATCTAGCTGTCCTTAAAATAGAAGGATCTGCATCGGATCTGAAGAAAATCACCGTGGGCAGTTCCAATGACCTGCTGGTGGGACAAAAAGTGCTGGCCATCGGCAATCCCTTTGGCCTGGATCAAACACTCACTACCGGAGTCATCAGTGCTCTCGGACGCGAAATCAAATCACGTACCGGGCAACGGATTGAAGGCGTGATTCAAACCGATGCCGCCATCAATCCCGGAAACTCCGGGGGTCCGCTACTGGACAGTGCAGGGCGGCTGATTGGCGTCAACACGGCTATCATCAGTCCTTCCGGTACCTTCTCCGGTATCGGCTTTGCTATTCCGGTCGACGAAGTGAACCGCGTCGTTCCTCAGATCATCCAGCATGGACGAGTTTACCGAGCAGGCCTGGGCGTTTCCATTCTACCCGACTCGGTCGCACGGGATCTGGAATTAGAGGGTGTGATTGTCAATCAAGTGGGGCCCGACTCCGCTGCTGCGACTGCTGGCCTCAAGCCGCTGCGACGTGCCGAATCTGGAGCACCTCTGTTTGACCTGATCGTTAAGATCGATGACAAACCAATTACTTCAGGAAATGATCTGCACAGTGCTCTCTACAAACATTCTGTAGATGATCAAATCAGCATCCAAATCATACGCAACCCTAAATCAGAGCAACCGGAAACGCAAACTCTCCACATCCGCCTGCAAGCCCTCAATTGAGATGGCAAGTTAAGCGATTGCGCTGTCGACGACTCCGGTTGCTACAACAAGCTCTTTGTTGTACTCTGCCGACGATGTGGCCTGGAAACACCGGCATGAGTCCACGTTCAACAGACGTGCGACGGGGGCCTTGAAATACTCAAATTCTGGTCTCGCCCCCCGCTGGTCAGCAAGCAACAAGAACCGATAATAGAGTTTGCGAACTAACCCTGACGTGGGAAAGGACTCGCTCGATTCACTCAATCCCGGACAGGGGACTGGCAAATACGATGGAGATGGAAAAACTCGTTTCGCTCTGTAAACGTCGCGGATTCTTGTTCCAGTCCAGTGAGATTTACGGGGGCTTTAACGGCTTCTGGGATTATGGACCGCTGGGTGTCGAACTAAAACGCAACGTCAAGAATGCCTGGTGGACCGATATGGTTACAGGACATGATGACTTGTCAATCGCATCCGGTGCCCCGTCTACCCATGAGATGACCGGACTTGACTGCACCATCATCATGCACCCGCAGGTCTGGAAATGTTCGGGACATTACGATCTGTTCCACGACCACATGGTCGATTGCCGCGAATCACAACGGCGATACCGACATGACCAGGTCCGGGGACGCTGGGCCGAGGCCAAGGGAGAGCGCATCTTCGTTGCCACCGTGGCAGAAACGGCCCAAGAACAAGAGGACGTGCAACGACGCGCCTTGAAATACTACAACCTGCGAGCCAAGAACGCTGACCAGTTGAAGTGGGATGGCGATTTCCAGTGCCTAACGGAGATCTCAGATTTCAGCCTGGTCTTAGGGCCCGATGCCAAGTCGCTCAACACGCTAACGGAACCGCGCGAATTCAACCTGATGTTCAAAACCATCGTGGGTGCACTTTCTGGTGAAGAAGGAACCGCCTTTTTGCGACCGGAAACGGCCCAGGGAATTTTTGTTAATTTCAAGAATGTCCTGGATAGCACACGGGTTCGCTTGCCCTTCGGTATCGCCCAAGTTGGCAAGAGCTTTCGCAATGAAATTACCCCACGTAATTTCACCTTCCGTTCCCGCGAATTCGAACAAATGGAAATCGAGTTTTTCTGTCATCCCGATGCCTCTGCGGACTGGTACAGCTACTGGCGAGACCGACGTTTGCGCTGGTACACGGAACTGGGACTGGCCGGAGAACGATTGCGATTACGCGAACATGACCCTGACGAATTGAGCCATTATTCGACTGGGACCGCCGACATCGAATACGCTTTCCCGTTCTTACCCGAGAATGAGTTCGGGGAACTGGAAGGCATCTCGCACCGCGGGGATTTCGACCTCCGTAGCCATATGGAAGGAAAACTGGATC
>JAYGDG010000198.1:0-3327 GCA_046583015.1 Pirellulaceae bacterium
TATACCCGGGGAGATTTTGATTTACCGTCCCCAGGCCATACGTAGCCCAGGCCCCCAGGGCAGGATCTCCTCCCAGGCGATTCCCCGTGTTCATGTGGTAGAGCGCCTCGGGATGATTGAGCGAGTCGGCCTGGCAGCCTCGATAGACACAGAGTTCATCGGCCACGGCCGGATCGGCCAGGTGAACAAACTGGTCGCACATGTCGATACCAGCGTTGCCAACCTTGCGAGACTTGAAGGGACTGCCGACGTAAAAGCGTTTTCCGGTCGCCAGGCCGGCGGTCCGTTTTGATTCCGTGAGATGCTGCTGATTTAGCTTCGGCTTGGGGTCAAACGTATCGACCTGGCTGGGGCCCCCTTCCATGAAGAGCATGATGCAGGCCTTGGCACGGGCTGGCAGCATTGGCTTCTTGGCAGCCAAGGGGCTGTTTATTTTTTCCGCTCCCTGCATCTCCTGGCTCAACAGGTCCGTCAGCGCAACGGCCCCCAGCGAACTGCCCAGGCCGCATAAAAATTCACGTCGCGTGGAAAACATCTCTTTTGTCCGTTTCAAAAAGATCACCTCAACGGCAATCAATAAACATACATGAACTCGTTACTGTTAAACAACAACTGGCAGATATCTGCCAGTGCCCGCGTGCCGGCAGCGACATGCCACGGCTTCCGGTCGGGCACATAATCTTCGAACGTTGGCAGGATCTCTTCGTACTGGAAGGGTCGACCAGTCAACTCCTCGACCAGGGAACGGGTGATGCGAGTGGGATAGGGAACCGGCAGCGGTTTTACTTTTTCATGATGCTCGACCATCTCCCGGTAGTAGCCCAACAGCGATTCGCGCTGCGGGCCTGTTGGCATCCGGCCATAGGAACGCAAAAAGGCCCGGTTGATCTGCTTCTCCACCTCGTCGGTCTGTTTCTCCAGCATCAGGGCAAAGGCAATCGCACGATCGGTCACCATGTCGCTGTTCATCAACGTAAAGACTTGTGGTGTCACGGCGGGAGCGTTGCGAATTTCGCAGGAAGTATTCGGGTTAGGCCGATCAAAAACTTCCAGGAAGGGGTCGGCCTGGCCGCGGACCCGGTAAGTGTAAATCGTACGACGATTTCTCAGCCAGGGAGTTCGGGATGGCTGGTGCGCCGGCGCGATGGAAAACTGGATCATGCGTGGCTGCAGGGCCACTTCCATATTGATCTCAGGCATGGCCGGTAAACCACCCACGCGTCGCGTTAGTTCACCACTGATCAGCAGCATGCTGTCGCGCAGTTCCTCGGCCGTTAACCGCCGCGGATCAAAATAGGCCAGCAACTCATTGTTGGGATCCTGGGCATCGAGTTGCTTACGGCTCGGATGGGTGCCCGACTGCTGGTAGGTCTCCGAGAGCATGATCAGTCGATGCACTCGCTTGATTTTCCAGCCATGCTCAACAAAATCGGATGCCAGCCAGTCGAGCAGCGGTAAATGAGTCGGCTTTTTGCCCGTGGTGCCAAAATTGTTCGGGTTGCCGGCAATCCCTTTACCAAAATGATAAAGCCAGAGGCGATTAACAATCGAACGGGTGGTCAGCGGGTTAGCCGGATCAGTCATCCAACGAGCCAGTGCCAGTCGACGGCCCGACAGCCCAGTGGGCAAGGCAAACGGGTCATGTTCTGGTGCTCCGGCGACCGGAACCCCGCTAGCGCTAAGTACGCCAGGAGTCACCGCTTGACCGGGAGCCTCGAGTGAACCGCCCGTGAGAATCTTGCTCTCGGGTCTCCATTGTTGATTTATCTTGGCCTGGATCCGCAGCTTCCTTCCGTTGTACTTGTAGTCGGGACCGTTGTAGACGCCCTGGGCCAGCGGCTGAAAACGTTCCAGGCGACGATTCCAGATCCACTCATCCTGTTCCCGAACCTTCAGCCGTCCCTGGTCGACGTAATCGAGTCCGACGTGTCGGGGCGGTTTCTTGTCCTCTGCGTCACGGCGCCGCTGTTGCGAGTCCTTGTAGGGCAACTGATGTTCTTCGTACCACTTGCGGGCAGCAGCCTCGCGCTTGGTAACCAGCGTGTTCTTTTTTTGCCTGGCATAGGCCAACATCTTTTCGACGTGTTGTTTTTCCTCGATGAAAGCCATCAGGTTTTCCTGTGGGCTGAAAGCGGCCGGGCGTTCGGCCGGTTGGGTGGCCGCGAAGGCGGCATAGATCCGGTAATAATCCTGTGTGGGAATTGGGTCAAACTTGTGATCATGGCACTTCGTGCAACGCAGGGCCGTGGAAAGAAAAGCCTCGCCCACGTTATTGACCAGGTCATCCAGGTAGATCTGCCGGGCAATCGGCTGGGGAATCATGGCTGTGCCCCAGGGTCCAGCTCGCAGAAATCCGGTGGCCACCATTGCCTGCGGATCGTTAGGAGCCAGTTCATCGCCGGCAAGTTGTTCCAGCACGAACTGGTTGTACGGCTTGTCATCGTTGAAGGCGCGAATCACATAATCACGATATCGCCAAAAATTGGAAAGCTCGTAGTCATTCGAAAAACCTGCCGTATCGGCGTAGCGAACAACATCCAACCAGTGCTGCCCCCAGCGTTCCCCGTAATGCGGGCTTTCCAGCAGCCGATCGATCAACCGCGGCCAGGCCTGCGGCGACTGGTCTGCCATGAACTGACGGATCTGCTCAAAAGTTGGGGGCAGCCCCGTAAGGTCATAGGTGGCTCGTCGAATCAGGGTTAACTTGTCAGCGCGGGAGGCGGGCTTAAAACCCGCTTTCTGCTGTTTCGCTCGCACAAAGGCATCCACCGGATTGGCCGCCCCGGCCGGAACCGGTGACTTGCTGAGCGGCTGGAACGACCAGATATTCTCGCGGCGATAGCGACGATAGGTCCAGTCGTTGGCCAATCCCCCGCTGGTCTTCACGAGGATGCCGTCCTTGTTTTCCGACTGATTCCAAGTCGCTTCACGGTACTTTTTTTGAGTTGCTACGTCAGGCCAGGGAGCTCCCACCGCGATCCATTGTCGTAGCAGGTCAATCTGCTGCTTCGTCAAGCGGTCATTTTCCTTGGGCGGCATTTCCAGCTCATCCCAGTTGACCGCCCGAAACAGTAGGCTCTCGGCGGGCTTGCCCGGCACCAGGGCTGGTTCTTTCGATTCCCCGCCCTTGAGCAACCCGGCGCGGCTGCGCAGATCGAGCTTCCCCTTCATCTCATGCGGTTTATCACCATGGCAGGCAAAACACTTTTGTCTCAGCAGTGGCATCACTTCCACGGAAAACAAACGATCGGCATCTTCCTTGCTGAGCGCCCGCTCCTGGGCCCAGTTGAGCGAACTGCTACAAAGCAGCCCCAGCAGACAAATGCC
>JAYGDG010000216.1:0-2282 GCA_046583015.1 Pirellulaceae bacterium
GTGGCATCAGTCGCCGTCTGTTTCTCGCTTGTGGAACGGCTCTCTCTTCGCTGCCCCTGCTCAGCCAGGTAACCGCGGCCGAGCAGAATCCTCGCTTTGCCAAGAATCCATTTACGCTGGGCGTCGCCTCTGGAGATCCTGACAGCCGTGGCATGGTCATTTGGACGAAGCTGGCACCGAGTCCTACTGATCCGGATGGCGGTATGCCGGCCGCCGCAGTTGAGGTCCGCTGGCAGGTGGCTGAAGATGAGGCCATGAAAAAGATCGTTGCCAGCGGGACGACGATCGCTACGCCCCAACTGGGACATTCGGTTCATGTCGAAGTCAAAGGTCTTAAACCGGATCGCTGGTACTGGTACCGTTTTGTGGCGGGCAACGCCCAGAGCCCGCTGGGACGGACCCGCACTCTGCCGGCTCCCACGGCCATGCCCCAGCGATTGAAGTTTGCCTTCACTTCCTGCCAGAATTACGAACAGGGTCTATTCACTGCTTACCAGCAGATGATGCGTGATGATGTCGACCTGGTCTTTCACCTGGGTGATTACATCTACGAGTACGAGGCTGGCCGCAATGGAAAGGTCCGTACCCATATCGGTCCGGAAATTGCCTCGCTCTCAGATTACCGCGTGCGTTATTGCCAGTACCGTGCCGATCCACTGTTACACCGAATGCATGCCCAGGCTCCCTGGTTTGTTACCTGGGACGATCACGAATTTGACAACAACTGTGCAGATGATATCTCGGAAGAAAAGGGCATCGATCCGGCCGTTTACCTGGAACGCCGGGCCAATGCCTACCAGGCCTATTACGAGATGATGCCCTTGCGACGGCGGTCACTCCCCAAAGGGCCCCACTTGCAGTTGTACCGGCAGGCGTCGTTTGGGCGGCTGGCTCATTTCATGGTCTTGGATGAACGCCAGTATCGTAGCGATCAGCCAAACAACGACGGCAAACATCCGCTCAATAAGGCGGCCTTGAATCCGAACAATTCGATGCTCGGTGCCAGGCAGCGGAACTGGCTCTACCAGTCCCTGCTCCAGTCAGAGAGCAGATGGAACGTGATGGCTCAACAAGTGATGATGGGGATGGTTGGCTTTTCCACCAACGGCAAGCCCCCCCTTTATTCGATGGATCAGTGGCCCGGCTGCGCGGCGGAACGGATGGACCTGGTCCGTTTCCTGCAGGAGCGGCAAGTTCCCAACCCGATTGTCTTGACCGGTGATATTCACTCCAACTGGGTGAACGAATTGCGGGTGGATGACCGTAAAGCCGAACAGGCCGTGGTGGCGACGGAGTTTGTCGGCACTTCGCTCTCCAGTGGTGGTAACGGAATGGCCACGTCACCCGGTCATGAGACGCTGCTGGCCGATAACCCCTGTATCAAGTTTCACAACAAAGAACGGGGCTACGTCTGCTGTACCGTCACACCGACCAGTTGGACCAGCGATTACATGGTGGTCGATGACGTTTTGAAGCCGGGTGGCAAGGTGACGAAGCGGGCCTCGTTCGTGGTCGAAGCGGGTGATCCGAAGGTAAAACTAGCCTGAACCGTCGGGCAAGCCTACTTCGAGTCGTTTCCGGTTTCGCAGTGACTGCAGAAGAGCACCTTGGAATCAGGATGATCTTTTTTCCAGACATCCCAGCGAACATTGCGGGTGCACTGCTTGTCATCCAGGGGTGTTAGGCACTCACCCTTCAGTGAACCCTCGATTGCCTTGCCCGTTTCCTGCACCCACTCGGAACCCGTTTTCTTGTCGAACATGACCAGGTTGCCATGCACGACTTTTCCCGAGACTCGCATTTCCATAGCATCGTCAGTATCTTTCAAGCGTCGCTCATGAACCATGAGCGTTTGTTCGCTCGATCAGTAGCTGCAGGCGATGGCACTGTTTCCAACCGTGTCGTTGATTACCTGGTGATATTGGAGGACGTAGAGTGGGTAGAAACGGCTCTTGCCATCAATTGAAACACCGATCCCCTTGGTGCCGCCAGCAATCATGGCGTCGTTGGCGGCGACGAATTCCGGTTTGATGATCGCCGGCCGGGCGTCCTTTTTCCGATACTGGATCGGTTGATGATGCGGTTTGCCACCGGTGGCGGTTTCCCGCAGACGGTGATCGTTGGCTGCCTGGCCATTGAGCACGTAAGCGTCGTAGAGACCTGGACCAAAAACCAACCCGCAGATAAGCAGGGCCAGCAGAGGCAGGCTGATAATCAGGACTTTCTTCATCTCGAGGACCTCTTAATGCGGCTGATCTTGAGCGTCAGCTATTTTACAGGCA
>JAYGDG010000235.1:0-2856 GCA_046583015.1 Pirellulaceae bacterium
AACTGCTGTAACGGTCCTTGACGAAAGCATCAAGTTCTCCGTCTTCGCGGATTGCGGCGGCGATCTTCAAACCTCGGGCAAAGGCATCCATGCCACCCACATGGGCATGGAAAAGATCGATCGGCTCAAAACTCTCGCGGCGTACCTTAGCGTCAAAATTAACGCCACCAGGAGCGAGACCCCCGTACTTGAGGATCATCAGCATGCATTGGGTGGTCAGATAAATGTCGGTGGGAAACTGGTCGGTGTCCCAGCCTAGCAGCAGATCACCCGTGTTAGCATCAATCGATCCGAGGGCGCCCTGACCACCCGCGTAATCCAATTCATGCATCATGGTATGACCAGCCAGCGTGGCGTGGTTCGTTTCCAAGTTGAGCTTAAAATCGTCCATCAGGTCATAAGCGCGGAGGAAATTCAGGCAAGCGGCGGCATCCGAGTCATACTGATGTTTTGTTGGCTCCTTTGGTTTGGGTTCGATCAAAAACTGGCCAGTAAAGCCAATTTGCTTGGCATAGTCGACTGCCAGGTGCATGAAACGGCCCATGTGGTCGAGTTCTCGCTTGAGGTCGGTGTTGTAGAGGTTCTGGTACCCTTCACGGCCTCCCCAGAAGACATAGTTGACTCCTCCCAGTTCGTGGGTCACTTCCAGGCATTTTTTGACCTGGGCAGCCGCATAGGCAAACGCATCAGCGTTGCAACTGGTAGAAGCACCGTGCATGTAGCGGGGATTACTAAACATGTTGGCGGTGCCCCACAGCAATTTGACACCGGTCCGTTCCTGTTCTTCTTTCATTACCCGGACGACGGCATCCAGGTTTTGATGTGATTCGGAGAGGCTGGCCCCTTCGGGTGCGACATCTCGGTCATGGAAGGCGTAGTAGGGAGCTCCCAGCTTGCTGATGAACTCAAAGGCAACCCGGGCGCGCTCAATGGCATTATCGACTGAGTCGGTACCGTCTTCCCAGGGACGGACCATCGTGGGTGAACCAAAAGGATCAGCGCCGGTGGCACGAAACGTATGCCAGTAGACAACACTGAACCGCATGTGATCCTTCATCGTTTGGCCTTCGATGACTTCATCTTCGTTGTACCAGCGGAAGGCCAGCGGATTCTTGGTGTCGGGTCCCTCGTAGCGGATTTTTTCGATTTCAGGAAATGCGGCCATAGTTTGTTTTCCGTAATAGCATAAACAGGTAAGGGGCTGGTTGGTGAAAGCAGCCCAGATACAGATTAATTATGGTGCCAGATTCCGGCAGGCCACGCAAGGAGCGAATTAAAGCTCCAGCTGGGAAGGTGCCGGTTTTAGCGCTTGCTGGTGTTTTTTGATGTCCTGCATCAGATCCGTGATGACCTCGGGATGCTGTTTGCCGAGCTCATAGTTTTCTCCGGGATCATGCTCCAAGTGATAGAGTTGGGGCGGATCATGCTTGACCGGATCTTTTTGTCCGTAAGCATTCTGGGTCATCAAGTGCATCTTCCAGGGTCCTTTGCGAACTGCCATCAAGCGGTAACCGCGATAATAAAACAGTAGCTTTCGTCCGCTTGTTCCAGTTCCCGTCAGGACCGGTGTGAGATCGTAGCTGTCCAAGGTGCGATCCTTGGGGAGTGGGATGGCAGCCTGATTGAGCGCCGTTGCATAGATATCCATCGTACTACTGACGGCTGCTGAAACAGACCCTGCTTTGATTTTTCCCGGCCACCAGGCGAGGGTGGGTTCACGCATGCCACCTTCCCAAGTACTTCCTTTGCCGTCCCGTAGCAGGCCAGCGGAGCCACCATGTTCATTGAAGATGAGCCAGGGGCCGTTATCGCTAGTAAAGAAGACCAGGGTATGCTGGTCGATTCCACATCGCTTCAGCGTGTTGAGAACCTGGCCAACACTCCAGTCGATTTCTTCGATCACATCACCATATAAGCCACGACGACTTTGACCCGCGAAGGCTGGGGAGCGGAAGAGCGGGACATGGGGCAAGCTGTGTGGCAGGTAAAGAAAGAACGGCTGGTCTTTCTTTTTTTCGATGAACTCGATTGCTGCTTCCGTGTAGCGGCGCGTGATAGTGGTCTGTTGCGCTGGCCGCTCGATGATGGAATTGTTTTTCATGAGCGGGACATTCCAGTACTCGATTTTTGGTTTCAGAAATGCTGTGCGGCCCCTGGGAGCCGTTTTGACACGGTCCATGTCATTAGAGTAGGGAATCCCAAAATAAGAGTCGAAGCCATTTTGAGTGGGTAAGAATGGTTTTAAATGGCCAAGATGCCACTTGCCGATGCAAGCCGTTGCATAGCCCTTGGTCTTCAACGCTTCGGCCAGCGTGATTTCACTTGCTGGAATCCCTCCCTTGGAGTTGGGGAACAGGACTCGCCGTTTGTTACTGCACATGCCGCTGCGAGCGGGCAGCCTGCCAGTCATCAAGGCAGCACGGCTGGGCGTACAGACGGGAGCCGCCGAATAGAATTGAGTTAGTTTCATTCCTTCGGCTGCCATGCGGTCTAAGTGGGGTGTATGAATCGTTGGATTCCCAAAGCATCCCAAGTCTCCATAGCCCAGATCATCGGCAAAGATGACGATAATATTCGGGCTGCGCTCGGCAGCCTGGCCCGTCCCGCGGTGAGCCAGGGTTGCGATTAAACAGAGGGATAACGGGAACAGAAAAGCATGTTGTTTCGCAAAATTCATCCAGGGGGCTCCTTCATACTCGACACCAGGGAGACTTGAGCATCAGCTTGAGCATCTTAGACGTCAGTTCTGGCGGACACAAGCGAACGCGCGTCGATTTGTAGGGCTTAGTCTGGGGTGTCACTCGCCTCAGTTTTTTTGTGCCCGGTCATTTTTTTGACAATCCAGTCCCCCAGCCG
>JAYGDG010000251.1:0-2379 GCA_046583015.1 Pirellulaceae bacterium
TCCGGATTATTCTCCAGCGTCTCTCCGTTACCTGGAGCTTTCCACTCCGGACCCTTGCTATTAAACCGTTCTGTCCAGGAGAGCGCGTCATCGGACCCATGGCCACCATCCTCGATACCACCCGGAACACCCATGTGATAAATTTTGCTGACGCGGGCAGTGTAATAACCGTTGTTCTTGAAGTGTTGTGACCAGGTAACACGATCCCCAATGTTGGGGCGCGGACTTTTGTACCCGAGTACGCCCGTGGCGTGTGGATAGTAACCGGTCATAAAGGAGGCTCGCGACGGCCCACAGTAGGTTCCCTGGCAATAGGTGCGGGTAAACCGTGTACCCCGAGCCGCCAGTCGGTCAATATTCGGCGTCTGGCAAACCTTGTTTCCGTAACAAGAGAGTGCCGTGGAAGTAAGATCATCGGAAATAATAAAAAGCACGTTGTATTTCTGCTGGCTTCCTTTTTCCTGACCTAATGCACACGGCACACCCAATGCCCACGAAACCAGGATTATCACAACCATTCGTGACCGGGAAAAAGAACTCATCTGCAATGCTCCTTTCGAGCAATTCGCAAACATTCCATCAACGGGAACGGATACGACACTCAACAGTATTAAGGTGACGGCGGCGCAAGTGATATCAGGAATGCCATCAACTCGAATATTTCATCTTTGGTAAAACGATCCAGCAAAGCCTTGGGCATCATCGACTTACTCGTCTTAACCATCTCATCGATCTCCGATCGTTTGATGACGGTCGGCTTCGAGGCCTCGGGATTGACCAGCAACGAAATGGTCTGTTTGTCTTCCGCCTGAACAATTCCCGTGAACACGCGACCATCATCGGTGGCAATCATCTGTACCGCATATTTAGGATCAATACGGTGCGACGGATCCAGCACTTCGCGCAACAAGGCCAGTCGATCTCCCTTCCAGCGTTTGAGTATATCGGTTAATTCCGGGCCGACTGCCCCGCCTTGACCACGTACCTTGTGACACTGGGCACAGGTAGCTGCCTTGAAAATCTTCTCCCCAATTTGCGGCGAGCGGGCACGCAATCCGGCTGCCAACTCGTCCTTAAAATCTTCCACCTTCCAGGATTGCACAAAAGCCCGATTATTCCCCAAGGGATCCTTGGGCATCGTGGGATTCTTTTGCCAGGCATCCAGATCTTTCACCACGATCATCACACCATACATCCGCATCCAGTGCCGCGGAAACGTGCAAACAAACGGATATTCACCGACTTCACTGGGAGCCGTAAAGGTAAGACGTTCCTGCTGTCGAGATTGCACCATCCCGGTCGCAAAGAGCACTTCGGCCCGTTTTGGCACATAAGGTTTCCCTTGAAATCCCGGGTTCGGACCGAGCAAAGTTCCTTCCTGGGCCACAACCTGCAAGGACCCCGGTGTCGTCACAACCAGGTTGTGTGGCATTAAGTCTTCATTCTTGAGTACCACCTGGACCGGACGGCCGGATTCTACCGCAAAGTAGGGAATATCGTACCGCATCTCTTCCTCAACGGTGTGGATACGTACGACCCGAACGGTGATTTCGCGCAAACGATTACGATAGGAACGAGAAGCGTCCCCCGGGATCCGTGCCAACAACTGATCGGCCAGTTGCATCGCATCCAGAAAAGGATCCGTCGTTCGTTTGGCCGCAGTGGTTGCTTCAGCATGTTTCACGAGCACATCAACAAGCTTCGCCGACAACGCTGGATCCCGCCACTTGGCTGGAACATCCAGGAGGGTGCGAACTGCCTGCGTTCGATACTCGGCATCTGCGACAAACGGAGCCAGTAACTCAAATGTCTGCTGTTGTCGCAGCGGCACCACGGCCAGCGTCTGTATGGCCAGTTGCCGAACCGCAACTGGATGACTCTCGGCCAACAAACCGACGATGGCATTTCGTTGAGCCGAGCGCTGGGCCGGTTGTGGAAGTAGTGACACGGCACTCAACCAGTCAAGCCTTGCTACTGGGCTTGCCTGTGCACGCTGCCAGGATTCTGCCTGGGCCCCACCACTAATCAGACCCGCGTATCCGACACTGCGTACCAGCCGATTCTCAGACTCGGTACTTTTTAACAGGGCGCTCTTGTTTGCCGCCAGTTGCTCTCCCGGCAAGCCGAGCAGCATGGTGGCTAACTGCCGACCAGTCCGTAACTGCTGCTGATCGTCAGCATCCATGGTTCCCAGGGCCTTGAGCAATTCTGTCAGTGCGTGGCTACGATTTAACTCAACCAGGCTCTTCAAGGCTTCCTCTCGATATTGCGGCGACATGCCTGCCCGCGTGAGAATTGCGCCATAAACCGGCGCATACTAGGATCGTCGGTCTTTCGCTCCACCAGTAGCAACCGCTGGTTATCCAGTCGCTTGAGCTG
>JAYGDG010000344.1:0-11197 GCA_046583015.1 Pirellulaceae bacterium
AGAATCCGTCTGAAAAGTCATATACGACCCGTCTGTTTGACGGTGGTACCAGGAAAATTAGCGAAAAAATCCTGGAAGAGGCGCGCGAGGTCATCGAAGCTGCTACTGAAACCGATTCAGCAGCTCGTGATCACCTGGTCCACGAAGCGGCCGACTTGATCTTCCATTTGTTAGTTATGCTAGGCTATAAATCGATTGGCTGGGAGGAAATCGAAGGGGAATTAGACCGACGATTCGGAATTTCCGGTCTCGACGAAAAAGCTGCGCGAACCTCTCCTGAGCCACCGGATTCATAATAGAGAACAAGTCAGAAAACGATCTAGGCGAGCTTTCGACAGGAGGCCGCTGGCAAGTGCACGTCAGGCCAAAGCAGGCGAATCCTGTGGCCAAGAAAAAGATGGAATTGAACCATGAACAAGTTACGGATTGGTGTCCCCAGTAAAGGGCGATTGAGTGACCATGCGAGGGGACTGCTTCAGGAAGCGGGGCTGAATTTTCGTCGGCAGGAACGCAGCTTGTTTGCCAGTGTACGGGGAATGCCAGTCGAGATCATCTTTCTGCGTACCGATGACATTCCCTTGCTCTGTGCCGAGGGAGCCATTGACCTGGGGATTACCGGGAGTGATCGGGTCCTGGAATCGGGTGTGGATCTCACTACCCGGTTGCCGTTAAACGTCGGTAAATGCCGCCTAACCGTCTGCGTTGCAGAATCTTCATCGATCGAATCTGCGGCGGAACTGGACGGCTGTCGCATTGCGACGAGTTTCCCAAACATTACCAGCAGTTACCTGGCGCAGCACCAAGCCAAGGCGCATCTGGTGCCGTTGTCTGGCTCAGTCGAGATTATGATTTCCCTGGGAGTTGCCGATGCTGTGGTTGACCTGGTGGAAACTGGCAGCACCCTGGCCGCCAATCACTTGCGGATACTCGACGAGATCGGCCATTATGAGACCGTCTTAATCCAGAACGACCAGGGGCAACAGGGGGAGCTGGCAGATCGTGTAGTACGGCGAGTGGAAGGTGTCGTGATCGCTCGCAGTTATTCCCTCTTGGAATACAATATCCCACGGTCTCAATTGGCCGCAGCGGAAAAGATAACACCAGGCTTTAAATCTCCCACCGTCAATCCCCTGGAAGATCCAGACTGGTGTGCGATTCGCGTGATGGTTCAGCGCAATGAAATCCAGGATGTGATGGAACGACTGGAAGTGATCGGCGCTTCCGCGATCCTGGAAACGCACATTGCGAATTGCCGTCTGTAAGCGGGATGCTCAAATAACCATCTGGACGGATCCTGTGCATGGGGCCCTGGTCTGCTAGAATAGTTTCTCCAGGTCAGCTGACCCGGTTTCGTTCCTCTTACACGGTTCACCAAGGATTTCCATTTTGCTTCGAACACATACCTGCGGCGAAGTCCGTGTTGAACATCTTGATCAGGAAGTAACTCTTTGTGGCTGGGTCGACAGTACTCGCGACCATGGGGGAGCCGTTTTTCTTGACCTGAGGGATCGCTACGGAAAAACACAGGTCGTCTATGGTCCTGAAAGTGGTCCGGAACTGGTTGAAGAAGCTGGCAAGTTGCGATCTGAAGATGTCGTCAAGATCATAGGCCAGGTAAACCATCGTCCAGAAGGCACGGTTAACGAAAAACTGGCCACCGGTGCCATTGAAATCCGTGGCAGCCACCTTGAAGTTCTCAACAAGTCACAAACTCCTCCTTTTACGCCATCCCAGCAAGAACTTCCCGGCGAAGACCTGCGACTAAAATACCGCTACCTCGACCTGCGACGCGAGAGCATGCAGCAGCAGTTGTTGTTACGCAGCCAGATCATCAAGTGCATGCGTGATTATTTTGACGAGCAGCAGTTTATCGACATCGAAACACCCATCCTGGGAAGAAGTACTCCGGAGGGAGCACGCGACTACCTCGTCCCTAGCAGAATCCACCACGGCCAGTTCTATGCCCTGCCCCAATCTCCTCAGTTATACAAACAGATCCTGATGGTGGCCGGGTATGACCGTTATATCCAGGTAGCTCGCTGTTTCCGCGATGAAGATCTCCGGGCAGACCGTCAGCCAGAGTTTACCCAGTTGGACCTGGAAATGAGCTTCGTTGAAGCAGATGACGTGATGAGCATCATTGACGGACTGGTGGTACGGGTAGCCCGCGAAGTGCTGGGGAAGGAAATCTCGCTCCCTTTGCCACGGATGACTTATGCCGAAGCGATGGAACGCTACGGACATGACGCACCAGATTTACGATTCGACATGGAACTTGTTGACTGTTCGGACCTGGTAGCCACTACGGAATTTCGTGTTTTCCGAGGAGCGGTAGAGGCGGGCGGCAAAGTTCGTGGCATCAATGTAAAAGGTGTCGCTGAACAGTTCTCGCGAAAACGGATCGACGAATTGACCGAATACGTGAAACAGGATTTCTCCGCCAAGGGGCTGGCCTGGTTCCGAATGGAAAGCGATGGAAAACTCTGGTCCCCCTTTTCCAAGAATTTAACTGACGAATTGCTGGTTCAATTCGCCGAACGCATGGAAGCGGAACCTGGTGACCTGATGCTCTTCATCGCAGACAGTTGGGAAGTCAGTTGCAAGGCCCTCGGTGGACTGCGCAAGCGACTGGGAAGTGAACTGCAGTTGTATGGCCCCAACGAACTCAACTGCAGCTGGATCATTGAATTTCCGATGTTCGATTTTGACGAAGAACACAACCATTGGGTTGCCATGCACCATCCCTTCACGGCCCCCCTTGCCGAAGATCAATCATTACTCGGCTCTGACCCCGGTGCCTGTCGCGCCCAAGCCTATGACCTGGTCATCAATGGCTCCGAAGCAGGTGGCGGTACCATCCGAATCCACAACTCAACATTGCAGCAGGAAGTCTTTGATTTAATGGGACTGGACGCTGCCAAGGCTCGTGAGCGGTTTGGTTTCCTGCTGGATGCTCTCCAGTTCGGTGCTCCGCCGCATGGCGGCATTGCCCTGGGAATCGACCGCTGGGTGATGCTACTGAGCGGATTAGACAATATCCGAGACTGCATCGCCTTTCCGAAAACGCAACGGGCCACGGATTTGATGACCGAGGCACCTAGCCAGGTCGACACGGATCAACTTGATGAGCTCAATGTTCGTATTCTCCCGTTACGGGATAAATAACGGGCCTCGATCACTTAATCAGGCTTCATCAAGACAATCTACAGCAGCAAATGCTTTTCCTTCTAACATCGCCAGGCTCGCTCCTCCGCCGGTACTGACATGGGAGACCTGGTCTACATAGCCCAACTGGTCGATGGCCGCGGCACTATCACCTCCGCCAATAATACTAATCGCTTCACTGCCAGCAATCGCCTCGGCAACTGCCCGCGTACCAGCATCGAACGGCGGAATCTCAAAAACCCCCATGGGACCGTTCCAGACAACCGTTTTTGCACCGCTTACCGCCTCGGCAAACAACTGGGCCGTTTGCGGTCCAATATCCAGGCCTTCAAAATCATCTGGAATTTGACCTGCCGGGCAAATCTGTTTATTGCAGTCCGCGTGAAAGTCATCACCGCAGTGTGTGTCAACCGGCAGCAACAACTTGTCTCCGCCAAGTTCAATTAACTCGCGAGCCAAATCGACTTTATCTGGTTCCACCAGGCTTTTGCCAATTTTCCCACCAGTCGCCAGGGCAAAGGTATAGGCCATGGCTCCGCCGATCAGTACTTGATCGCAAATCCCCAACAGATTGCGGATCACAGAAATCTTGTCGGAGACTTTAGCTCCGCCAAGAATTGCGACGAAGGGCCTTTGCGGGGCCGAAATTGCCTCCGACAAGTATTGGATTTCCTTGGCCACCAGGTGCCCAACAACTTTCGGCTGGTCCCCCATGGCAAGCGGTACTGCAACCATCGAGGCATCCTTACGGTGACAGGTACCAAAGGCATTATTGCAGTAGATATCCGCCAGGGCCGCCAGTTGGCTGGCAAACTCAGCATCCCCTCCTTTTTCACCCGGGTGGAAACGCAAATTCTCCAGGACCAGGCACTGACCCGGCTGCAAAGCAGCCCGTTTTTCGAGGGCATCCGAACCAACCGTATCGGTAGCAAAGAAAACCTCTGTCCCCAGTAGCGACTTGAGCCGCTCAGCTACCGGGCGCAAACTGAAACGACTGTCATTTTCGTCTCCCTGGGGCCGCCCCAAGTGACTCATCAGCACCAGTTGGCCGCCACGTTCGATAACCGAACGAATTGAGGTCAATGCCATTTCGATGCGACGATCATCCGTGATCTGCTGCTGGTCATCCAGCGGTACGTTGAAGTCAACCCGCATTAAGACCGTCTTGCCCTGAACCTCCACCTCTTCAATTGTTTTCTTCGCCATCGACTTTTCTACCTGCCTTTAATCTCCAAACAGAGCCGCCATCGAAATGACACCGATTCATTGTGTCCACTGGCATGCCGTCTGACCAGGGGACGCCAAACCGCTTGGGCAGGCCGAGAAGTCTACCTGGATCCCAAGAACCCGCTGCTGCCCATCCACTGACGACACGCGGCTGGCCAGGCCGAAGCCCCCGGCTTATTACGGGCCAAGCCGAGTCCATGACGTCCCTTGAGGAACAGGTGTAGTTCACTGGGTACCTTGGCACGTTTGAGCGCCAGGTAAAACTGCACGCTATTCTCTGCTGGCACCACCCGATCTTCATCGGTGTGCCAAAGAAACGTCGGTGGCGTCTGAGCCGTCACCTGTTTCTCACTAGACATCTTCTTGATCAATTCCGGTGTCGCCTGATCTCCGAGAAGATTACGTTGTGACCCCCGATGCCCATACGATTCACCGAAGGCAATCACGGGATAGCAGAGAATCATAAAATCGGGACGGGACGAATGCCGGTTCACGATATCGGCCGACTGCTGGTCACCGGCGTCAAAATGCGTGCCTGCCGAAGACGCCAGGTGCCCGCCAGCTGAAAATCCCAGGATACCAATCCGCTGCGGATCAATCTTCCAGGTCGTAGACTTTGACCGTGCCAGGCGAATCGCACGTTGGGCATCTTGCAGAGGCGCTGGGTGCCCATAGCCTTTGCCTCGATGCCGGTAATCAAGTACCAGTCCAGCTACTCCAAAGGAGTTGAACCAGCGGGCAATATCATGACCTTCGTAACTAATGGCCAGTCCACCATAGCCACCTCCCGGGCAAATCACGACCGCCGCCCCGTTGGCTTCTTTTTCGGCAGGCAAGTAAACAAATAGGCGCGGTTTATCCTTGGCTTCGGTCCCTAATGCCCCTGGAGCTCCCTGAGGCCAGAGCATTTCCACCTGCTGCGCATGGGTAAAACCCTCAGCTACTCCCAGGATCAACCCTACGATTAGAGATCTAATCACTGTTTGCATCGCATTCACCTTTGCTCGCAAGAGTTCTTTTCTCTCAGTCACTTCTTCTCAATCTAGATCAATCGGCTGATCCCTGCCAGCCAACTGGCAGCGGAGGTGGCTTGGCGAACAATTCGTGATACGATCTGAAAACAGGCTGAAAACTAATGCCATCTTGGAAAATGGCCCCCCGGCGCGGTAAGCTCTTAGTCTTACGTACAGCATCAACTTCCCTGGGAGATATCGGGACATGGTCTGGTACATCGTCTTTTCAGTTGTCGGCGTCTTACTGCTGTGGGCAACCTATGACCGTCTGCAACGCAAGCATGCCATCATTCGTAATTTCCCGATCGTTGGCCATTTTCGTTACTGGCTGGAGACGGTTGGCCCGGAACTTCGCCAGTATATCGTGACCAGCAATAACGAAGAGCGGCCCTTCAGTCGAGATCAGCGGCGCTGGGTGTACGCTTCCTCCAAGAAACAAAACAATTATTTTGGATTCGGAACTGACAACGATTTGGAAACCTCTCCCAATCGACTGATCATCAAGCATTCGACCTTTCCTTTACCAGGCCTGCACCCCAGTGAGGAGGGTTACGATCCTACCTACAAGTTGCCTTGTGCCAAAACGCTGGGAGCAGCTCGCGGACGCAAAAAAGCATTTCGTCCGCCTTCGGTCGTCAATGTTTCCGGAATGAGTTTCGGATCACTTAGTGCACCCGCAATCGAGGCACTCAATCGCGGCTGCCAAATTGCTGATTGCCTGCATAACACAGGAGAAGGCGGGGTCTCCCCCCATCACCAGCATGGTGGTCAACTCATCTGGCAGATCGGTACTGGCTATTTTGGCTGTCGCAACGCCGAGGGCGGTTTTGATGAACAGCAATTCAAAGACGTTGTCTCGAGCAACCCGGTGGTTGCCATTGAAGTCAAGCTCAGTCAGGGTGCCAAGCCCGGTTTGGGAGGTATGTTACCCGCGGCCAAGGTGACCCCAGAAATTGCCGCCATCCGTGGCATCCCGGTACGCCAGGATTGCGCCAGCCCCTCTTGCCACGCGGAATTCTCGAACGTAGATGAAATGCTTGATTTCGTCGAACGGCTGGCCGATATCAGTGGCCTGCCGATTGGGATCAAATCGGCTGTTGGGGAACAGGCCTTTTGGACAGAACTGGCGAACCAGATGAACTCGACAGATCGGGGCGTTGATTTCATTGCCGTGGACGGTGGTGAAGGGGGGACCGGTGCCGCTCCCTTGACCTTTTCAGATTTTGTAGCACTTCCCTTTAAGGTGGGTTTTAGCCGCGTTTACCGAACGTTTGTCTCCGCCGGCTTACATGAAGATGTGGTTTTTGTCGGAGCCGGCAAGCTAGGTCTTCCGGAAAACTCGCTACTGGCCATGGGAATGGGATGCGACATGATTCATGTCGCTCGCGAAGCGATGTTAGCCATCGGCTGCATCCAGGCGCAACGTTGTCACACGGGACATTGCCCCACGGGAGTCGCCACGCAGAGCCGCTGGTTGATGTCCGGGTTAGACCCAACCCATAAAGCAAGCAGGCTGGCCAATTACGTCGTCGCCTTGCGAAAAGAAATGCTCCAGCTCAGCCAGGCCTGTGGACAACCTCATCCGGCACTTGTCTCACTCAACCAGTTCGACATCCTGGACGAAGTCTTTGGCAGTCGATCGGCCGACGAATGCTTTGACTACGAACTGGGCTGGGGATTACCCTCGGCAGACGATTGCGCAACGATCCGAGAGATCATGCAGCCCCAAGCAACGGCAGCCAGCACCTAAACCAGGATGACCGCTGCCAGGCGACTGGCAACGGTCATCTCGATTTGGTTTTAGTCAACAATCTTGACCTTGATCTCGTCCGAATTACCTTTCAATTCAGGAGCATACATGGCGTAGCCCTGGGTTGGCAGAGCGCTGAATTTCCCCGGAATTTCCGCTCGCACCCGATAACTCACGCTATGGCGTCCACGGGGTAAACGCCTCACGAAGAAGGAAACCCGGTCGTCACGCATTTCGCGGTAAGAACGGAGTGCCGATGTGTAATCGTAACCGCTACGAACATCGACCGGTTCGAAACCGGCGGCCTTGCGATCTTCGAAAATCAGATACTCGTAGTCGTTCTTGCTCTCAATCTCTAATTCGATTTCGACCAGGTCACCACTCTTGAGCGTATCAAGATTCTTGATCAGTTCGCGTTCGTACTTCTCGACTTTCTGATCGACCGCCTGTCCACGACTGCCGGCAGCCTTGATCGTCTTATCGACCGGGACCAGCTTGTAGTACTTACGATTCACCTTGACTTCCAGGCCAGCACGCGTGATCTGGTCTTCCAGCGTGAAATTGGTCAGGTAGGTATTGAAGTAAACCGGCCCTTTCCCCTGGCGGCGAATTTCAATCTCGTGACTTCCTGATTCCACACCATTGCCAGTAAGGACAAACTTGTTGTCATAGGTAAACAGGTTCTCCTGGTTAATGGCCACCTCCTTGAGTTTACGGCCATCCATCCAGACCTCCACGACCATGTCGGGCTTCGTTTCCCCGCTGGCCCGCAGGTAATCACCAAAAGCTTCCACGCAAACTGCCGTATCGCGGGTCGATCGCCAGTAGGTGGCATGCTTGCGATTGTTCAGCAAGTACTTGACCAGCCTGGAGGCTTGAACACTCTTGGGCTTAACACGTGCCAGCAGCTTCAAGTAGTAAGCGTTGGCTTCTGTTTCGCTACCATACCAGTTCCACCAGGATTGATTGACCGGCAGTTTCAGGTAGGCCGTTTCATTCTCTTGGTCCTGTACAAGGAACTGCTCGATATTGCGAACCAGCATATCCAGTTGCTCCTTGGCACCCTGTTTCTCCAGTGCCAGGGCAAACATGGCCTTGGCATAGACGGCCAAATCGACACGGTCACGATAGAGGAAACCTCTCATCTGGTCGTGATTGATTCCTGCATCGACCAGGACCATGTAGATAAAGGCATCGATATTATCGGCCCGCGTCTTCCAGGGCCGAACTTTGTTCGGAGCGTTCAACAGTTCCCGAACTTCCTGTTCCTGGTATCGCTTCAACCAGGCCACTCCCCGGTTGATGACGTCCGGCACAATGGCCACGTCATTCTGCTTGGCAATCTGCAACCCATGGACCACCACGGCGGTGGTATGAGGATAACTGCGTCCCTGGCGTCCGCTAAACCAGCCCCATCCACCATCAGGATTCTGCATGTTGGTGAGGCGTTTAATGCCTTCCTTAACCATGCGGTCAAGTTCTTCCTCATCAAAGACAGGATTGCGATCAAAGCGTTTCCACTGCGTTGCACGCTCCCGGTCATTGCCAATTTCCTGGGCATTGAGGTTTGTCCGTTTGTCACGGATCTCGGCCAGGTTTAGTTCCATTTGCAGCAAGATCTTCTGCGTGATGACCGATGGCAGAAAACGATTGAGCGTCTGCTCCGTACATCCGTAGGGATATTCGGCCAGGTAGGGCAACGCATCAACCATGGCACCGGCCAGTGATGGCGAGTAGCGAATCTCCAGCACGCTCTGTTCAATGCGTCGTTGTTCCGGCACATTGATCGTGAGCTTGGAGACCTGTTGATCCGGTCGCAGGGTACCTGCCCATGCCTCGGTCTTGAGAATACCATGGACGTAGCAGGGTAGCTTCATTTCCATGGCATCTGATTCGACGTCAGTGAGCGCTTTCATGCGAATCGTGGCGATCCCTTCACGAACCACTTTGACTCGCCAGTCGACACGTTTTTCCCCGTTCGCGGGAACGGTCACGGTTACTGCCGAGGGATCCATTGCCACCAGGTTGTCACCTGGCAAATCGAGCACGACCTGTACATCTTTTTGCTCGGCCAGGTAATTATGAACGTTCGCCGAGAGGACCACTTCATCCTTCTGGATAAAGAACCGTGGCGCCTGGAGTCGCAGGATCAGATCCTTGCGGGTCACCACTTCAACTTCACCCGACCCGACCTTGGTGCCATGCCCCATTCCCCAGACCTTAACTTTCCAGGTCGTCAGGTTCTCTGGCATTTTCAGGGAAACTTGTGCTTTCCCGGTCGCGTCGGTTGTCAACAGCCCGACCCAAAGGGCCGTATCGGCAAAATTACTGCGGACGGACGGCTCAACCAGTCCTGCACCGGGGCCCGCACCACCTTCTTTGTCTGCTGCAAACGCGGCTCCGTTGGCCATAGGTGCCCCCTCTGCTGACGCCATGTCGGCTTGGGGTGCACCACCGGGAGCAGATCGCATAGCCGACTTAGCCATGCGGCGAGGTTCGCCAGCACCTCCCAAACCGCCGAAACCTCTAGCTTCATTCTTGTTTTTCTGGAGACCGTCAAGATCATCGGCCACTGAACCGCCGAACATTCCCAGGTCACCCATGCCGACAGTCCTGGGGAGAGTCATGTTATTGAACCAGCGCTGCAAGTTCGTCTGGTGGCTGGGATTGTGTCTTCTTCGCCACTTCCAGAAGAATTCCTTAATATCCGGGACATTCGAGCCACCGGAAATATATTCGACAGCCTTATCATAAATGGCCACAACGGTTGATCCCTGGAAGTTTTCGCCGGTGAAATCGGTAAGCTGGATATCCACCTTGGCATCTTCACCCGGCTTGTAAATCTCGGCCGACGGTGAAATGGCAACATTTAAAATACGTTTTTCAGGCGGAACCACGATTTCTTTAACCGCGTGATGCACGCGGCCAGCGGAAACCGTCATTGCTTCGAGGAAGAAGTTCGGCATGTCTTTCTTGATCACGTCAACTTCCACCACCATGCTTTTCCCTTTGATTCGCAGCAATTGTGGCGGCAAGTAAACGCCATTGGCCGGGCGCACAAAGAGCAACACGGTACTGTCTGGCTGATTGGTGTTGACCTGCAAGCGAACCGTCTCACCCGGTTCATATTCTCGTTTTTCGGGGACCAACTCGAGGTCATTAAAGCGGAAGTCCTTACCGTCAAAACCATCGCCTGCGACGGTAAAGATATAACCACCTTCGATCACATGTTCCTTCTTGTCGGTAACGCGATAGGAGAGCCGATACTGCCCCTTGGTAGCCGCCTTGAACTGGATCTGGGCCCGTCCCTCGTCATCCGTGTCAAGCTTCCACGTTTGTACCGCTGTTTCGATCGGCCGCTTTTGGGGGTCATAGGTGATTTTCAACAGTTTCAATTCACCCGCTCCCTGGACCGGTTTCTTATCGAGAGTTTGAGCCAGAAAGTGACCCTTGACGGTATCGCCAGCACGATAGTAACCGCGTGTTACCCAGGTAAAGACCTTAAACGGTTTACGTGCCACCAGCACTTTCCCCTGGCCCAAAATGGTACGCCGTGATTCGTCGCGTACTTCCGCAGAAATGGAGTATTCATGGTCGACATCGCCATGAATTTCCTTGGCAACTCCCGTATCGATCTGCACGTCCACAGTCCCGTCCGGACCGAGGGCAACTTCCTGCTCCAGGACCAGTTCCGGAGGCCCCGAATTTCGCGGGAACCACCAGGGGTGAGGTCGCACACAACCGACCCAGTCTTTCCATCCTGGATACCAGGGATAGTCATAGCAGAACCACCAGTAGCCGGACCCGTAACACCAGTCCCAGGGAGCAATTGGATACCATTGCTGGGCATGATTCGTCCGAGTGACCTTGAGTTTCACCGTACCGTTGGTCACGGGAGCTCCGAAGTAATACGTGGCTTTCACCTGGGCGGTGATTACCTCGCCGAGCATCACCGGTTCCTTCGGCGCATCGATCGATACTTCAAATTCCGGTTTTTTGTATTCTTCCACGCGGAACGAATTCCCGCCATTGATCCGCACGG
>JAYGDG010000686.1:0-4432 GCA_046583015.1 Pirellulaceae bacterium
ACCTGCTGGCTCCCCAATTGGGCTGCCACCGGTATCCAGGTAATCACGCCGCTCGTCGCATTAATTGTCATTCCCGTTGGCAAGTCATCGATTGAGTAGCTAAAGAGAGGGTCTGGCTCTTCGGGATTCTGCACGTCGTAGACCAGTGCTTCACCAATCACCGCACTGGTCGGCGGAGTCGAAGAAAAATCTTCGACCGCTGTGTCTACCGTAATCGCAAGAGCCGTCGATGCGGTGCTCTCCAAGAGGCCAAGACTCTGTGTTGCCGTAATGTCGACACTTCCATCGGTCAGAACCTGGCTGCCGCTGGTCGTGACAACCGCCTCGCCACCTACCACGACCGCTTGCCCAATTTCCTGCAAGCCCGCAAATACTTTCACGACGTTCCCGTCTTGAACTCCAGTCACGCGAAACTGCAACGACTCAACCACCGAACTGTTATTCTTGCTGGTCGTATTGTCCGTATCGCTGCTCCCCGTATCGGTAACCGCCAACAAATCAACGGCGGTCGGAGCAGCAGGGGCCGTCCCACTGCCAAAATCAAGATTAGTCGTTGCCCCACCGATTAGCACGGTGGTGGCTTGACTCGGATCGGCCGGACTAGTTTGCGTCTTGCCAATGGGTACCTGCTGTCGAATCACATGCTGCCCGGTTGGCAGTCGCAACTGGTAGCTGCCATCGACCCCCGTGGTGACAGACAATTCACCCAGCCCCAGCGTGCCACTGGTATCAGCATCCACGAAAACAACGGCGCCGGAAAGTGCCACCTCACCTCCATCTCGTACTCCATCGCCATCGGCATCGTCAAAGACCACACCACTGACCGTCCCATCGCCTCCCACCGATTCGACCACGACCAGTTTATTCTCGACATCAACGGGCAAAGTGTCGTAGAGATTAGCGAACTGTCCAGGGTCCGCATCGATCGTCGGCACCGCCGCAATCACCGCCACCGGTTGCATATCCAGCACGGTCGCAAAGACAGTGAAACCATCATTTTGACTATCAAGAAAATCGTTATCGCTAAGATTCACAAACCACTGACTCGTCGCACTATGAGGAAGATTTTCCAGTTTGGCCATGGCGACCGTACCCAACGTATTGGAAACACCAGGCTCGTTCACGATCCCTGGGCAGACGCCGGGGGGGCAAATCTCACTGAACTGAAGTAAACTGGAGAATATCTCGCTGGAAGTCACGAAACCACCACCCTGAATGATGAAATCACTCCCGTCCCCGAACTTGGCCGAACGATGGATAAACGAGTTGTCGTAGTCTCCGTCGTTCACATAATCAAGGAAATTCGCTACCGTATTGGGCGCGTCATCAGTCAACATCTCCATCAAAATCGTGCCCTGATTGGTGTGCAACGAAACGACCGGGTGCGAACTGTAACTAATCACGATGTCATCTTCATCGTGAATCTTATATTCCTGGTACGAGTCAACCTGAAAGCCATTGACGAACATTCGAATCGCATGCTGGTCGTCCGCCACATTGCCCATGATTTCCGTGGCACTAAAAACGGCGTTAGGATTATGTCCCGCAGACGATGGATGCGTGCTCCAAGACTCAAAGAAATCTCCCACCGTTAAGAAAGAGGTCGGGTCCCCCAACGCTTCCGTGCCATGAAGATGCAACTCATTATCTGCTTCATGAGTATGGGCGAAGTCAATAATTCCCGTTTCGTCGACTCCCACGTTCGCGGGGATGAAAACCGGTTGCCCCTCAATCACAATCTGCAAATCAGCATGAATATGCTCGTCAAAGTCGTGCTCCGGCGGATGGTCGTGCGGAAGACCGCCGTGCAACATCCTGCGTGCTTCCAGGGGCTCCAGACGCAAAGAACTCAAGAACGACCGTTTCGACTGCTGGCGACGGCTGCGTTTCCTGCTGGCAGAACGTGATTTGGAACGGTGAAATCGGCCGATTGCGGGAATTCTCATCAGGAATCATCTGCTTTCATGGATGCGAGAAACTAGTGCCTAGACGTACCTATCATCATGTTCGTCATCCCCTATCATCCAGATTAAACGTAGACTCCTAATCTTGCACGAAAATTGCGCAGTTTTTCCCGACTCTACAGTCAAATAAGAGACCTCGACCCCTACGACTGCTATGATCCAGAAAAGGCTTAACAGCTAGCACTTTACGGGGCAAAATCGCCCCAAAGCCGTGCATCAGCAGATCCGCTGAGAATGTCCCGGTCGCTCTTGGCAACCCGTGGGGGAGGCAACTCTCGAGAAGCCCTGCACGAAGGGATCAAGCGCGATATCCTTCGTGGCATTCGGCACAGGCTTTACTGATTTCACCCGCCGCTTTACGAGCTGCTTCATCGTTGTTGAGCTTAACAGCATCAACAATTTCAAGGGCTGCCTTTTTCATTCGCTGGGCATAGCCAGCATAGTCTTCGTCGTCCGCATCTTCCATTCCCTCTTTGAGCAAGATTTCACTGAGGACGGCCACGATCTCAGCCTGGTGTAGCACCTGGTCAACGTTGCCGGCGAACTCTGACTTGCTGGCTGTCAACGGCTGCAGCTTGGTTTGATGAGACCATTCCAGTCGTTTCATGAGGGGCGAGCGGTCAATGACTTTCTCCCAGGGTGCTACCGGAGCACTTGCCTCCGTTACCAGACCACTACCACTGAGTAAATCCTGCAGTTCCAGTTTACGGGCTTTGGCATCATTATAAGCCTGAGTGCTACCCACCTTGCAATTACTCGCTGTCCTGGCAAACAAGTCACGAGCCTTCTGGGAGTCTTTTTTCCAGCGCACGTCCTGATCGTACTCACTGATCACTCCAAAGAGGGCAGCCAGAGTGGAGAAATGCCCTCTTGCTTTCTGGTAACCGCGTCCAGCAAATGCCGACGGTTGATTGACGTCCATATCGATCTTCAATTTCAAACTCTTCACTTCATCTTCAATCGTCTCCGGTGAGATCAGCTTGCTCCAGGCAAACGTCACACCACTATTAGGAGCTGAAGTTTTGTCCGTGGTTGGACTCGCGCTATTGCCGTTCTTATTTGCCACAAGTCCGCTGCCAATCGTCCGCGCCCCTTTAAGCTTGTCGAAAGCGTTATCGAAGAAAGGAGAGTCTGGATTGCTGGCACTGACTTGAGGAAGTTTTGCCCGTTTAACTTTCGCAACACGTCGCTGCGCCTCAAGCATCAAGCCGCAGAACAAGACCAGCATGACACTTAAAACCAGTCGTTTTTTCGTGAGAACCACCATCAATCTGATTCCTCCTCGGGCAACACCGTGATCAGTCGTAGCGATTGTTCATTATTCGGCAAAAGGCAACCTTGGACAAGCGGTAAGTGGCAAATCGGCGTTCTCTCGGCTCCTGCACCAGCAGAACGACTCATCTACCGCCAGACAAAAAAAGGTATAATAAACCCTATGAATCAAGCGGGCAAAGACAATCAGAGCAACCGACGCGACTTTATTAGTGGTCGTACCACGATGCGCGCGTTGAATCAGCTGGCTGACACGGCCCTTGGCGACCCGCCACATTCTGAGCAGGAAAGATCGTCCCGTTTGTCAGCCAGTCACGGTTCTTACCTGACACAGTTGAGCCGGCGGGCCATGGCCTGTGAGTTCGAGATCCTTTGGGATCAGCAACGATATGGTTCATCGACTGATACGGCACTGGCAGCTCTGGACCTCGTAGATCACCTGGAATCGCAATTATCCATTTATCGTACCGACAGCGAAGTCAGTCAGTTGAATCAACAGGCACACGCGCAACCAGTCAAGCTAAGCACGACACTTTATCAACTAGTGCAAGACTGTAAGACGTTACACGAGCAGACTCACGGCTGTTTTGACATCACCTCCGGTCCACTCTCAAGATTATGGGGATTTCATCGACGGCAAGGAGAACTGCCCCAACCCGAAGCCATTGAAATGGCCCTCCAAACCGTCGGAAGTCAGTGGCTCGTTCTCGATTCCTCTGCGCAAACAGTCCAATTCGACAAACCGGCCATGGAAATCAACTTGGGCAGTATTGGCAAAGGATATGCACTCGACCGTTGCAGCACGCTGTTGGAAGAGGCCCGCATCGAAGATTACATCATGCATGGAGGGATGAGCAGCATTGTGGCACGAGGTTCACGACAGCTTTCCTGTAACGAGCAACCGGGCTGGCACGTAGCTCTTCGCCATCCCCTGAAACCAGGAAAACGGCTGGCTGAAATCTGCCTGCACAACCGTGCGCTCGGTACCTCGGGCAGTGCCAACCAGTTCTTCTATCACCAGGGGAAACGTTTTGGCCACGTAATTGATCCGCGTACCGGTCACTCTGCCGATGAAGTTCTTTCGGTGACCGTTTTAGCTCCCACGGCCGCCCTGGCCGATGCCCTGGCAACCGCCTTTTTCGTGATGGGCAAAGAACAGGCTTTTGACTATTGCCAGCAGCATCCATCAGTGGCAG
>JAYGDG010000718.1:0-1717 GCA_046583015.1 Pirellulaceae bacterium
GTAATCACGTCCCACTTTTCCCAAGTCGCCAAGATCGTTGGCAATCACGGCTGGCAACTGGACCTTGTCCGGAGGAAAGAGCTGATGGTATTTCCGCGGAGCAAAAAGTGGCTGGTGGGGACGAAAGTAACCCACGCCCAGGAAAAACGGCTTGTCATGCCGCCGTTGCAATTGCTCAATGGCCCAGTTGTTTGCTTTCCCATCGGACATTTCATCATCGGTCACATCGACCGGACCCCAGTCAAACGTATTGGAAGCCCGGTAATCCCGATCAGATGGCATCCGATTGAGCGGCAAGAGAGCCTGCAAATTGCCTGCACCGCGATCAACACGATGCGTCGGATTCTGCTTACTGGTAGCAAGTTCCTCCTTTGTGAATGGTCCGCCACTGGTACCACCGGAATTGGACGTTGGTCCGTATTCATCAAATGCCTGCTGAGGGGTTTTGCCATGGAACAGTTTTCCGGTCCCCATCACATGGTAACCGTGTTGCCTGAAATACTTGGGCAAGGTTACCAGGTCAGTACGACGGCGGGCCAGGTTGGCGGCATTGGTGTAGAGGCCCGTATGATAAGGTTGCAGTCCCGTCATCACCGCTGCCCGACTGGGACCGCAAATCGGTGACGTACAATGGGCATTGGTAAAGACCACACCACGAGCAGCCAGGCGATCCATGTTGGGTGTGCGAGTCTGAGGATGCCCCCCCAAGAAGCCCACCCAATCATTCAGATCGTCGATGGCAATGAACAAAACATTCGGTGCTGCTGCCCGGCTGGACTGATCAGCAGCCAGCAGGCAGCCTGGAAAAACACATAACCAGGCAAACAACTTGAATCGATCGATCACTTCTACGACTCCCTCCCCAGGGTCAAGATATCACGTAACCCAGCCATTGAACTCGGCAGGAAGGCTACTTGCCTCCAAGAGAAATCAAATGGGACTCCGTACGCACAAACAACATGCCATTTCCGACTGCCATCGTTGATAAAATAGTCTCACCCAGTTGATTGCGGCCCAGTAGCTGGTATTCAGCAGAAGCGGTGACCACGACCACTTCCCCATCACGATCCACGTTATACAACTTGCCGTCGACACAAATCGGCGAACTGAAGTAATTACCACCAACACGCTTTTGCCAAACCAACTTACCGGTCTGATGATCGACACAACTGACAATCCCTCGGTCGGTCCAAAGAAACATCCAACGATCATAGACTAGCGGCGTGGGGACATGCGGGGCTGTCTTAGTCACTCGATAGACTTCCTGGGCGTCCACTCCCGACGCACTGACCACGGGGCGCACCGCCACGACGTTTTTCTCCGCCGTCGTAAATCCACTGCTGCCAATAACCAGGTCCCCGATCACGATCGGGGAACCGCAGGCACGTTGTTTAAAAGTCCCAAAGGGTTTGATATTCCAGTTCTCTTTACCCTTGACCGGATCGACACTGGTAATTCCCTGGAAGGAATGCGTGAAAATAATCTCCTCGGGCCGTCCCTGGGGAGAATAAACGCAGGGAGTTGAAAAACAGGCTCGCTTCCCTTCCCGGGCAATCTTCCAGATTTCTTTTCCTGTCCGTCGATCGACGGACAGCAGGAAACTGTCGCCTTCATGATCATTACAGACAATTACCTGGTCACGGTAAACAATCGGCGACGTGGCACTTCCATGTCCCGACTTAAATATCCCCAGGTCATAAGTCCAGATTGTCTTGCC
>JAYGDG010000739.1:0-2560 GCA_046583015.1 Pirellulaceae bacterium
TATTACGACAATAGTTTCGATAACTACCACAAAGTTGGCAAGAAAAAACCAAATCCCTGGGGTCTGTTCGATATGCACGGCAACGTGGCCGAGTGGGTTTTGGACCAGCATATTGCCAGCTATTACCAGCAATTTTCGGGAAAATCGGCAAAATCCCCCCTAGCCATTCCAAAAAAACTCTACCCCAGCGTAGTGCGAGGAGGGGGCTGGACCGATGATCCACCCCTGTTACGAAGTGCCGCGAGGGAAGGATCCGACGAATTATGGAAGGGACAAGATCCCCAACTCCCCCAGAGCATTTGGTATCATACAGATGCACTTCACGTGGGGTTTCGCATTGTTCGTCCCCTGGTCACACCGACCCCGCAGGAACGTGCGATGAAGTGGGACAAGACGGAACCAGAACAAAAAGACGAACCGTAACCTTAACTTCTTACCATCATCTGTTTGATCGCATCATCATTTACTTGACAGGGAAAAGTGATCATGGCCAACGCCAATAAATCGAGACGTGAATTCCTTAAGAATACTGGCCGCGTCGCTGCTGCTTCAGCCCTGGTCGCTGGAGTCGTACCCAAGGTTCACGCAGCTGAAAACAATACGATTAATGTTGCCTTGATCGGTTGTGGTGGTCGCGGTACGGGCGCTGTTGCCAATGCACTCTCGGTACCAAACGGACCGATCAAACTGGTTGCCATGGCCGATGTCTTCGACAACCGGCTGAAAAGCAGTTACGAAAACCTGAACCGCAAGTTCGCTGAACAAATGGACGTCCCTGCCGAACGTAAGTTCGTCAGTTTTGACGGATACAAGTCAGCCATGGACTGCCTCAAGCCAGGTGACGTTGTCATTCTCACGACGCCTTGCGCTTTTCGCGGATTGCACTTTTCCTATGCCATTGAAAAGAGCTTGAACGTCTTCATGGAGAAACCGTTAACCGCGGATGCACCTACCAGTCGCCTGATGTTCAAACTGGGCGCCGAGTCTGTCAAGAAGAATCTAAAGGTTGGCGTGGGCCTCATGTGTCGCCACTGTAAAGCCCGCCAGGAACTCTTCGACCGAATCCAGTCTGGGGAAATCGGTGATATCACCCTGCTGCGAGCTTACCGCATGGCCGGTCCGACCGGTTCAGCTGCGGTTGGGCCCAAGCCTGATAATATCAGCGAACTCCTTTATCAAATCCGCAATTTCCATGGCTTCCTGTGGGCCAGTGGTGGTGCGGTCAGTGACTTCCTGATTCACAATATCGATGAATCGTGCTGGATGAAAAATGACTGGCCCGTGCAAGCCAAGGCCAGTGGCGGACGTCATTACCGCGGCGATCACGTCGACCAGAACTTTGACTCTTACTCGATCGAATACACCTTTGGCGATGGCACCAAGTTACTTGTCACCGGGCGCACGATTCCCGGTTGTCACCAGGAATTTGCCAGTTATGCCCATGGAACCAAAGGCTCTGCGGTCATTTCCTCCCGGGCCCACACGCCGGCAAAACCTCGTATTTATTCGGGACACAACTTCAGTAAGCAAGACCTGACCTGGGCTTTTCCCGGACCAGAACCGAACCCGTACCAGGTGGAATGGAATGACTTGATTGCCGCCATCCGTAACGACGAGGCATACAATGAAGTCGAACGCGGAACCAAGGCCAGCCTCGTCACCTCGATGGGACGCATGGCGGCTCATACGGGGCAACTGATCACGTATGACGAGATGCTCAACCACGAACATGAGTTCGCGCCAAACTTGGACAAGTTAACGCTGGCAGCCGCAGCACCGCTGCCATCGGGAGACAGTGGCAAGTACCCGATCCCGCTGCCCGGAATCAATGCCAATCGCGAGTATTGAGCCCGTCACAACTTCGTTGACAGCCATCATGCAAAACTTTATCGCTGCGGTGGCTTGTTCAGGAAAACGTACTCGTTGCAACCATGGCCGCCGCCGTCGGTCGCCAGTTGCGCGAGGGTAAAACCACGCTCGGAAAAGAAATCAAAGATCTGTTCGGGCTTGGCAACTTCATGCGGATAACCGCCAACCCAGTCGACCAGGTCATACCAGACCGACATCCCGCGAGCCTGCTTTTTTTTCTCCCAGTCAGAAAAAGGTAGCGGATTCTGCAGACGAACCAGGCGAATCAGGAAGGACCGGGTTTCCCAGTAGGCACCGACGGCAAGCACGATCAGGGTTCGCACGAAATCGGGTGATCGATTGTACAACTGCTTAATCATCCGCCAGCGATTGCTCGCACCACCCTGATCGTTGTAGATCGAAATGAATAATTGCCCGGCTTCTTTAACACGAGTACTAACGATTTCAAGCGCTTGCCACATCTCTCCTGTCTGGTGCAACACACCCCAGGAATAGACGATGTCGAACGTTCCCAGCGAGTGAACGTAATCACGGTCCAATACCGACGCCCGTTCCACCACCCAGTCATCGTCCTCCGGAAAATAACGTTGCCTCAGTTCTTCCGTACAGGCAACCGACTCAGGATCGTAATCAAACGAGTGCACGCGGGCACCCAAACGACGAGCGGCCAGGCTAAACAACCCGCTGCCAG
>JAYGDG010000744.1:0-3522 GCA_046583015.1 Pirellulaceae bacterium
GATTTGAATGTCTTCTCGGCACAGAAACCCTATTGTAGCGAATTGGTGCCATGAAACCACTGATGCGGCTAGCTGGCGTCGCGGCCAAAATAGAGTTCCAGTTGGCCCCGTTGTTGCCGTGGTGTTGCCAGGCTGCCGGCCCACGTCAGCAGGGCCGAGGCAATAAATCCGTAAACAAAGGGATGCAAGGGAAGGGTCTCTCTAAAAGGGATCCACTGGTTACAGACGGCAAAGGTAATGGTCCCACCAAGCAGTCCCATCAGAACTCCCGGACCTGTTGCCCGTTTCCAATAGAGGGCAGCAAGACTGGGCCAAAACAGTGCTGCCGCACCGCCGCCCGAATAGAAGATCACGAAGGGCTGCAAGAAAGTTGGCTCCTGCAACGCGAACAGAAAAGCGACCAGTCCGATGCCGGCCGTCACCGAGTAACTCAAACGCTTGGTCATCTTCACAGACAATTGAGGACAAAACCCCTTTTGTACCAGGTCCCGTACCACCGAGGCACTGATGACCAGCAGTGCCGAGTCGACAGTAGACATAACGGCTGCAAACGGAGCAGCGATGAGTATCCCGGCCAGCCAGCTCGGGGCCACCGCCTTGGCCAGCGCCGGCACCGCTTGATCTGCTTCGTGTGGCGCAAGCCCCAAGTCCAAACTGTGAGCGCAATTCATTGTGATTAAGCTGCTGAAATACATCAGCAGCATGTAGGGTGCCAGCACCATGATTGCCACTCGCAGTGCCTTGGTATCCCTAAAAGAGAGCATCCGGGGCACGGTGGTGGGCATCATCATGGCGGCCAGTGAGCGGAGCATGAAGTAGGAGATCCCGAGGCTAAAAGGGAGCCAGATATCCAGTCCACGGTCGCGGTTGGCTGCAATCAGTGATTCGGCCTGGTCCTCGTCTGTGACAATCTTCTTGATATTCTTAGGCACCTTGCGCGGACCGGGACCATAGAGGTAGGCGTCACGCTGCTGCGGCAGTTCGTGCAACTGGGCAATCGGGTCTTGCCGGTCACGCTGAGCAGTTGTTGCTGCCGTTAAGCCACCGGGAACGGCTCGAATGGCAAAGGGAACCAATAAAACGATACCAATGATCATCACGATCCCCTGCATCGTATCGGTCCAGGCCACGGCACGAAATCCACCGTACGTCGTGTAGGCAACAACCGTCACGGCAAAAATGGTGAGTCCCGTACGGTAAGAAATACCCAGCATATTTTCCAGGATCCGGGCACCTGCAGCAAATTGGGCCAGCAAGTAAACGGTCGTAATGAGCACGATAATGATTGGATAGATGATGCCAATCGTGCTACCCATTTGTTGGCGACCGGAAAAACGGTCTCGCAACAGGTCGACCAGCGTGAGGGCCCCGGTCTGACGGGCCAAACGGTTGATCCTCTTGCCGACAATTCCCAGGCCCACGATAGCCGTGACACAGGATCCGCTGACCCAGAGTGTCATCGACCAGCCATAGGTGTAGACCAGCGACGGGTATCCCAGGAAAGAACCACCACTGGCCATCGTGGCCACCCAGGACATGGCCAGCACCCAGGGCCCAAAACTGCGACTGCCCAGGTAGTATTCGGTTTCGAACTTACGATCTTTCATATAGCGGGCGGAAATCACCGCGATCACAAAGACCCCGACCAGGTAGGCAACGAAGGGGATCAGCGAGATAATTCGCTCGGATTGACTAATCTGTGCCAGCAACATGAAACATCATCTCACCGCAATGCACTGCGGTTAACGCGGGTAATGAATCTATCCATCGTCTGTCGGCGTAACTGCTTCACTCACCTCATGGTCTGCCCCGGGAAAGGGCTGGTCTCCCACCATCTGCTCCAACGGTTCGTCATCTTTGAGAAAGTAAACAGCGAACCACCAGGTCACTCCAATCAGCACGACCCAAGGGACCAGCAGGCCCCAAACCACCCAGGCGGGAATTCCCCAGACCAGCGTCGGAACCTCGGGTCTTTCGGCGGGCGACAAATAACCGTAGCGACCAATCAGTCCCCCGACCACCAGCAGGCTGATCAGCCAAACCCAGCCAACCAATTTCGCTTCCCGCCAGCACTGCCGCACATGACGTGCCTGGCAAGCATAGAAGGACGACTCGTGTTCTGACTGGTTCATCTGTTAGTCTTCCGTGGGACTTCGAAAGGTCGGTGTCTCACCCGGAGCGGGTGAGTTTACAAAGGTACCACGGTCTAGAACCGCTTCCCGGCCCCCGTGTTTTTCTACCAGGGCTGCTTGATCTGCCTTGGCACGTGTATCGGCTGCCGCCACATCAACCACCTGGCCCAGCTCCTGCCGCAATGTTTCCAACAGCGTCGCCTGTTCTGGTTCAGCTGCCAGGTCGGTGGTCTCCAGTGGATCTGCCTGCAAATCGAACAATTGTGGTGGGTCCTCGACATAGTGGATCAGTTTATGTGGCCCCTGGCGAAGCATGTAACTGGCTCCGCGCGAGCCAACGGCATGATATTCACTGAAGGCAACCCTGTCAGACGACTGACCGGCGGCAATCGGCCACAAGGATTCTCCCGGCAAGTCAGTTGCCTCAACAGCGAGCCCGACGGCCTCGAGGATGGTGGGATAGCAGTCGACAAGCGAGACCAGTTCGTGGCAAACTTCCCCGGTCGGCACATCGGCACCGGCCATGATAAAAGGCACACCGACTGACTCTTCGTACATCGTGAACTTACCCCACAGGCCACGGCAACCCATGTTTTCACCATGGTCACTGGTGTAGATAATTCGCGTCTGGTCAGTAAACCCGGTCTCTTCCAGGGCCGAGAGAACTTTACCAATCTGCAAGTCCAGGTGGGTGCAGGCTCCATAATAAGCTGCCGTGACTCGGCGCACTTCTTCTTCCGTGAACGGCTCGTCGCATTGCACCGTGCGTCGCAAGTCGGCCATTGCCGGGTGCATCGGACGCTCATCCGGTGCGTATTGGACCGGCATTGGAATTTGATACAACGGATAGAGTTCGTAAAGTTCCGGCGGCGCCACAAACGGCGGATGGGGACAGACGAAGGAAACGAACAGTACCCAGGGAGGCTGCTCTTGCCCGGCAGCCTGCTGCAACCAGCTGCAGGCATGTCGGGCGATCTGTTCGTCGTAATCGAGGTAGGTCGACTCGCCGGGACCGGCCGTCGTAATTCCCGCGCGCGTCCCCTCCCGAACCGGTATCTGGTCACGAAGGGAACCCATCACGTCACCGATCCCGTCAACCACGTTGAGCGGGAGAATTTTCTCGGTGAAGCCGTCATCATCGGCAGCACTGCGGTAATGCAGCTTGCCAATCGAATCGACACGATGTCCGCCGGCCATCAACTCATGACCCCAGCCAGCAACACGGCCTTCGTAAGGAAAGGCGTTATCCCAATAACCAATCTCGTGGACGTAACGTCCTGTCGCCAGGCTGGCCCGCGCCGGGACGCAAATCGGGCAATTGGTATAAGCACCGGTAAAGCGCGCGCCCGTTTCGGCCAGCCGGTCCAGGTGCGGTGTCTGCACCAGGGGA
>JAYGDG010000769.1:0-3482 GCA_046583015.1 Pirellulaceae bacterium
CGGAAAATCGACCGCGCGCCTTGGGACTTCATGGTGTAGTTGGTTCCGCGGGAATTGCCCTGGCGCCCCTGGTAGCAGGGTTGTTATTTTACGCGGGAATCAACTGGCCTAGTTATTACCTGGTACTGGTGATTCCTGGCCTAGGTCTTGGTTACTGGTTTTTTATTCGACGCCACCGGATCGAGCAGATTGTCCAAGAGTCTCTTGAAAAGCAACAACAGTTGCCCACGTCTGACCCGGATCGGCAGGAGGGAGACCGGGCTGCCTGGAGCAGTTTCTATGTGCTAACGCTGCTGGCCGCCCTGCAAGGAATGGTCTACTCCGGATTCCTGATGTTCCTGCGACGCTACCTGGGTCTTCAGGGCACAGAGAGCAACTCGGGGGCGAACGTTTTGGACTGGAGTCACATCCTGATGGCGGTGGTCCTGTTGTGCGGCTGTATCGGGCAGTACCTGGCAGGACGACTGGCCAGGAACCATTTGTTAGAAATTCAAATCACTCTCATTTGCCTGGCCAACACTCCCTTTCTCGTCTGGATGGCCTATGCCACTGGATCCATGCGTTTTGTCGTGGCCAGTTTGTTTTCAATTGTACATTTCATGAATCAGCCAATTTACAACAGCTTGATTGCAAAATACACGCCCAATGCACGGCGCAGTCTCTGTTATGGTTTCAGTTTCATGATGGGATTTGGCGTCGGCGGCCTGGGTGCTCCACTGGCTGGTATGCTGGCAACAGAATTCACCACGTACCTGGTCTTCGGCTTGATTTCTTTTGGTGCTGCCATCCTGGGTGGTATCCTCTGCGTGATGGATCGACGCGTGCAATAATCTATCCTCAATCCACAGCCTGACTTCGTGGGAGTCTCATTCATGTCCAAGTCCTCTGTCGGTCTGATTGGTGCCGGATTGCTGGGTCAATCGATTGCCCATTGTTTACTGCAGTCACATGAGGCTGTCATTGGATTTGATATCGATCCGCAACGATGCCTCGAACTGGCCGAACAGGGAGCACAAACGGTCGCCTCCGCAGCAGACGTTGGTCAGCAATGTCGGACCATTTTTCTTTCCCTTCCTGATTCCACGGTGGTGGCAGAGGTTATTGAGAGAATTCGATCTAAGTTACAGTCCGGCGACATTGTCATTGACACCACGACTGGCAATCCACGCGACACACGTCACATTTGCCAGCTGCTGGCCGCGGGGGGAATCTCTTACCTGGACGCTACCATTGTTGGATCGAGCGTTCAGGTTCGATCCCGAGAAGGATTGATGCTCATTGGGGGTGACGCGTTAGCCGTTTCAAATTGCCAACCACTGCTTGATACTATCAGCGACCATGCTCTGCACTTGGGTCCCTCTGGTGCTGGGGCCACGATGAAACTGGTCGTCAATCTGGTCTTGGGGCTTAATCGCGCCGTGTTAGCAGAAGGCCTGTCACTAGGCGAGGCTTGTGGACTGGAGACCGAACAGGTACTGGCTGTACTGCGCCAAAGTCCGGCCTACGCCAGCGTAATGGATACCAAGGGGTCAAAAATGATTCTTGGGGATTTCTCGCCCCAAGCTCGACTCGCTCAACACTTAAAAGACGTTCAATTGATTCTTCAGTTAGGAAATGAACATTCGCAAAGCTTGTCTCTGAGTAAGGTTCATCAGTCACTACTTGAGCATGCCGTCGAACTCGGCTACGCGGATGCAGACAACTCGGCGGTGATCATGGCCAGTCGTTCTAAGGCGACCTTAGAATAGGATTCCATGCCTTATAGCGATTTCAACGAAGGCTCATTGTCGCCCCTGAGTCACCCTGTTAGAGTAAATACTGCTGCTTTCAGCTGTTGTTAAAGTGAGACGAAAGCCATATCAGCGATCTGAAAGCAATCTTTTTACGTTCCCCAGAGCAAACTCCTGATGAATCAATCGTCTGCACCAGCAATCGGCATCGATTTAGGCACTACCTTTTCCTGTGTCAGCCAGCTGGATGACCTGGGGCGTCCGTTAACACTCGCTAACGCGGAGGGAGACAAATCTACTCCCAGCGTCATCTTCTTTGACGGTAAAGACGTGATTGTTGGCAAGGAAGCGGTGAAGGCCAGAGGGACGGACATGATCCATATTGCCGAATGTGCCAAGCGGGAATTAGGGGAACGCCTGTTTGAAAAAGCGTTGGGCGGTCGCAAATATCCTCCGGAAGTATTGCAAGCATTCATACTCAACAAGCTGCGTATAGATGCTCAGCAGAAAATTGGGGACTTCCGTAAGGTCGTGATCACGGTACCTGCATACTTCGACGAATCACACCGCAAGGCAACTCAAGACGCAGGTTATATTGCCGGCTTTGACGTGATGGATATCATCAACGAACCGACTGCAGCAGCCATTGCCTATGGTGCGCAACAAGGTTTCCTGGACCCCCAACAGGGATCTTCCCAGGGCGCCAAAATTCTTGTTTATGACTTGGGCGGTGGCACCTTTGACGTCACAGTGATGGAAATTGGCCACAAGGAATTTGTCGCCCTGGCTACCGACGGTGATGTCCAGCTGGGTGGCCATGATTGGGATCAGCGACTGGTCGATTTTGTCTCTGAGGAGTTCATTCGTACGTTTGGACTTGATCCTCGTGATGACCCGAATACCGAAGGCCGTTTATGGCGGGAATGCGAAGATGTCAAGCACACGTTGACAGCACGTCATAAGGCTAACATTGCTTGCGACTACCAGGGGCAATCCCTGCGAGTGGAAGTAACGCGTGAACAGTTTGAAGACATGACCCGTGACCTGCTCGACCGAACTGCCTTCACAACTCGGCAGACCCTGCAAGCTGCCGGGCTGGAGTGGTCTGACATTGACCGGGTCTTACTGGTGGGCGGATCCACACGCATGCCTGCTGTCACCAGCATGCTTGAAGAAATCAGTGGACTCAAACCCGACTCATCCATTTCGCCAGACGAATCAGTTGCCCATGGAGCTGCCCTGCAGGCTGGTTTGATATTGGCAACCGAAGCAGGTGAACAACCACTGTTTCATGTTAAAAACGTGAATTCACATAGCCTGGGTGTGGTTGCCAAGGACGTTAAAACAGATCGCACGCGCAACGCGATCCTGATTCCACGAAATACTGGGCTGCCCATCACGGCAAAACGAAATTTCAAGGCCATGGGCGGCCAAAAATCAATCCTGGTTCACGTGGTAGAAGGGGAAAGTAATAACCCGGAAGACTGCAGTTCCATTGGACGCTGCAGCATTCGAGACCTGCCCGCGGACTTACCCGAGAACACAATAATCGAGGTCCGCTTTCGTTACCGTTCCAATGGCCGACTGACCGTGATGGTTAGCGTGGCGGATACAGAGACCCAGTTGCAGCATGAATTCACTCGCGACAACAGTCTCAGCCAAAATCAGTTGGACTTGTGGCGCAACTATATCTGCGGAGTTCCAAGCCCTGAAAGCGAAACGGAAGAAACGGGTTAATGTTTCTGGATTATC